>NZ_JBFAMX010000056.1:0-34040 GCF_040659615.1 Nonomuraea sp. NPDC049784 | reverse complement strand
CGCGCAGCGGCCCGAAGCGGAGGCGGTGGCCGTGGATCGCGGGGGCAGGCGCGCTCGTCCTCGCCGTCGCCGCCGTGGCCGTGCCCGGGCTCTCCCAGGAGAGCTGGCCGTACGAGGCGGGATTCGGCGACTCGTGGGCCGTCGGCTCGTCGGAGGGTGGGACCGCCCGGCAGCCGGGCTCCGGCTACGAGCTGACCGTCAAGCCGGGCTGGCGGCTGTGGAAGTCGGCCCCCAGGCAGGAGCCGGAAGGCGGCGTGGTCGTCAGCGCGAAGGCCGCCCTTGAGGAGGGGTCCGGGGAGTACGGTGTGTGGTGCCATGGCTCGGCGCGCTCGGGAGACCGTTACGAGTTCGGGGTGAGCAGTTCCGGCAAGGTCACGATCGTCAAGCGCCGCACGGGCACCAGGGGCAGGACCCTGTACGGCCCGGCGGGCGCACAGAGCGCGGCCGTCAACCGCATCGTGGCGGAGTGCGGCGAGAGCGGGGGCAAGGTGACGCTACGCATGTGGCTGAACGAACGCCTGGTCGCGGAGGCGTCCGACTCGGACGCGCCCTACGGCCCGAACGAGTCAGGCGTCCACGCCGCATCCGGCGCCACCGCGAACCTGCGCGTCCGCTTCGACTCCTTCGCGCTCAGACCGGCGGGCCAGTGATGCTGAGAGGTGCGTGAACGTGCGCTTCGGCGTGCTCGGGCCGCTGCGGATCGATGCCGGCCAGGTGCCGGGACCGGCCAAGCACCGGACGTTGCTGGCGGCGCTGTTGCTGTCGGCCCGCGAGACGGTGCCGGTCGACCGGCTGGTTTCCGTGGTCTGGGACGACCGGCCGCCGGCGTCGGCGGGGTCGGTGCTCAGGGTGTACGTCAGCGCGTTGCGCAAGCTCGTGGACGGCATCCGCACGGTGCCGGGCGGTTACGTGATCGACGTCGAGCGGGACGAGGTCGACTGCCACCGGTTCGAGCGGCTGGTCGCCACGGCCAGGCAGGAGCGCGAGTCGGGGCGGATCGCGGAGGCGGCCGGCACGTTCAGGGCGGCACTGGGGTTGTGGCGGGGGCAGGCGCTGGCCGACGTCGAATCGTCCACGCTGCGCCGGGCGCACGCCGTGCCGCTGGAGGAGCTGCGCCTGACAGCGCTGGAGGAGCGGGTGGAGCTGGACCTGCGCCTCGGCAGGGGCGCGGAGGTGGTCGGGGAGCTGCGGGCGCTGGTAGGGGCGCATCCGCTGCGCGAACGTGCCTGGGTACGCCTCATAGAAGCCCTCCAGCAGGCGGGACGCCGGTCGGAGGCGCTCGGGGCGTACCAGGACGCGCGCAGGACGCTGGTGGAGGAGCTGGGTCTGGAGCCGGGCGCCGAGCTGACCGCGGCACACCAGCGGGTCCTGAACGACGAAGGCCCTCCGCGGACGAGAACCGGCGAGCCACGGCAGAGTGTGGGGCCGGTCGATGAGCTGCCGCCGGACATCTCCGACTTCGTCGGCAGGCAGAACGCGCTCGACTGGATCGTCCGGACGGCCCGCGAGCACGCGTCCGCGCCTGTGCACCTCGTCCTGCACGGTCCGCCCGGCTGCGGGAAGTCGGCCGTCGCCGTGCGCGCCGCCACCTCGCTCGCGCGGCCGGACGGCCGCCTCTACGCCTCGCTCGGCGCCCGGCCGCCGGGCGCCGTTCTGGAGGACCTGCTGCGCTCGCTGGGCTACCCGGACGGCGCGGTCCCGCCGGCGCTGGACGAGCGCGTGCGGCTCTACCGGAGCATGACGGCCCGTAGGAGGCTGCTCGTCCTCCTGGACGACGCCGCAGACGAGGCCCAGGTACGCCCGCTGCTGCCGACCGGCCCTGGCAGCCTCACCCTGGTGACGAGCCGGTCGCCGCTGGCCGGGCTGGAGGCGGCGCGGGCGTACGAGCTGGGGGTCCTCGGCCAGGAGGAGGCCGTGGCGATGCTCGGCGAGGTGGCCGGGCACGACAGGGTACGCGCCGAGCCCGAGGCCGCCCTGCGCATCGTCCGGCTCTGCGGCCACCTGCCCCTGGCCCTGCGCATCGCCGGGTCCCGGCTGGCCAGGAAGCCGGGGTGGACGCTCGACCACCTGGCGGGCCGCCTCGGGGACGAACGGCGCCGGCTCGACGAGCTCAGCGCAGGCGACCTGGCCGTACGGGGCAGCCTGGCGCTCGGCTACCGGGGGCTGCCGGACCCTGAGAAGGGGTTGCTGCGCGGGCTCGGCGCGCTGTCGGCGCCCGACTTCGCGTCCTGGGTCCTGGACGCGGATCTCGAGCCGCTCGCCGAGGCCGGGCTGCTGCAGTCGCGCGGCCTGGACGAGGCGGGCCAGGAACGATACGGCTGGCACGACCTGACCAGGCTCTACGCCGCCGAGCGCCTCGCGGAGGAGGACGGCGGCCCGGCGGGTGTGCTGGCGGCCAGAGCGGGCGCGATCCTCGAGCGAACCAGGCAGGCCCGAGCCACCCTCCTCCCGGCCGAGCCCGGCACCGGCCGCACCGAGGTCCATCCGCCCGGGGCCGGAGCAGGCGGGCAGGGGCTGGAGACCGGCTGGCTGCGGCAGGAGGCGCGGTGGCTGAGCGCCGAGCGCCGGTTCCTGGTGGCGAGCGTCGAGGACTTCTACCGGGCGGGCCTGTACGAGGCCGCCTGGCGGCTGGCGTTCTACCTGACGCCGCTGTTCGAGCTGGGCGCGCACCACGACGACTGGCACGTGACCACGGCGACCGGTCTCGACGCGGCCAGGGCGGTGGGCCATCGGCACGGCGAGGCGCTCCTGCTGCGGGGCCTGGCCGACCTGCACAGGGCCGAGGGCCGCACGGAAGCGGCGGCCGCGGCGCTGCGGGCGGCCCAGCCGCTGGTGGAAGGGCTGGAGCTGGCCAGGATCACGCTCAGGCTGGGCCTCGTCCAGTCCCGCCCGGCGGAGGCTTATCAGGCGTTCGTCCGGGCCCTGCAGGTCTTCGAGGAGGCCGGAGATCAGCGCGGGCGGGCCGACGCCTTACGGGCGCTGGGCGCGCTACGCCGGGACGAAGGCGCGCTCAACCAGAGCCTGACGGCCTACCAGGACCTCGGGGACCCGCGTGGCGAGGCGGAGGCGCTGCTGGACCTGGCCAGGGTTCACCTCGGCGCCGGCAGGCGGGCCGAGGCCCGCGACTGCGTGGAGCGGCGGCTGCGGATCAACCGCCGCCTGGGCGACCGGCTGCCCGAGGCGGTGGCGCTGCTCGTACTGGCCGAGATCGCCAGAGCGGAAGGCGAGCCCGGCGCAGCCGCCGGCTCCGCGAGGGAAGCGCTGGAGACGTTCGTCGCGTACGGCGACCGCAGGGGCACCGCGCAGGCCCTGATGGCGCTCGCCCACGCCGCGCTGGACCTCGACGACATCGAGGGCGCTGTTGAGGGTCTTATGCGTGCTATGGGAGAGTTTGACGACCTCGGTGACGAGCAGGGCAAGGCTGATGTCGAACGGCTCGCGCAGGAGGCCCGTAGGCGGCGTGGTCAGCGGATATAGCGGACTATGCGGATCCTGAAGGTCTCCTCCCTACGGTGAGAGCCATACCCCCGACGACGAAGGTGATCACATAATGCGAAAGACGATTGCGCTGGCCGTCGCGGCCGTCGCGCTGGCGGGCTGCGGAGTGCTCCCCGGCCGGCAGGGCGGCGGGGGCGAGGAGCGGCAGTCGCAGGCCGTCGCCGAGTCCCCCACCAAGCAGCAGGAGACGAGCCCCGCGGAGGAGCAGCAGACCGCGGCTCCCCAGGACACCAAGGTGATCGCCACCCGCGAGGTCGCGGTCAAGGAAGGCAAGGCGCGCGCAGACATAACCGGGCTCAAGCGCCAGGGCAGGACCCTCACACTCAACTGGACGGTCACCGCGACCGACGGCAAGGTCAACATGCACAACGGCATGAGCACCGGCACGCTGGACTACACGGTCTCGGCCGTCTCCCTGATCGACCCGGTGAACGCCAAGCGCTACCGGGTGGCCCGCAACGGCACCGGCGAGGACGCGCAGTGCGTCTGCTCCGGCACCCAGGGCCAGTTCCTGGAGTCGGGGCAGACGTCCACGGTGTACGCGGTCTTCGCTGCGCCTCCCGCGGACGTCAACAAGATCAACATTGAGATGCCCATGATCGGCGTGTTCACCGATGTTCCGATCTCTTAGCGTCGCCCTGTCCCTGGTCCTGGCCCCCACTCCTGCGCCCAGCCCGCCGGCCGACGCCACCGGTGTCGTCGAGAACCTGGTGCTGCCCGTCGAGGACATCATCGGCGAGGTCGAGTCGCTGGACGGGACCGAGAGCGAGACCAAGCAGGGGCGTCAGGTGACAGTTTCGCTCACCAGTGACGTGCTGTTCGCACTGGACAAGTGGCAACTGACCGCCAAGGCCCGGCAGCGGCTCCGGCAGGTGGCCGAGAAGGTGAAGGCCGACGGCGCGGGCGGGGTGGTCAAGATCGAGGGGCATACGGACGACCAGGGGAGCGACGCGTACAACGTCACGTTGTCGCAGCGGCGGGCTCAGGCCGTCCAGGCGGTCATGCGCGGGCTGCTCGCGGACGCGGGCGTGACCCTCCAGGCGCGGGGGTACGGCGAGAGCCGGCCCAAGCGGCCCAACTTGGTGAACGGGAAACCCGACGAGAAGAACCGCGCCCAGAACCGGCGCGTCGAGGTCATCTTCACCGCCAAGCAGTGACTCTCCGGCTTCGGGAGTGCGCGCCCGGGACCTTCGACCCGCCGCACCCCGACTTCCCTCCGGACTTCGGCTGGGGTCCTTCGGAGGGGAAGGAAGCGGGAGCTTCGGGGCAGGGCGGGGCGTGCATCACCCCGGACTACTCCGGCTGGGGTCCTTGGAGGCGGGGCTTAGGGGGGCGGCCGTCATTCGCTCTGCAGTTGGCCCAGGGTCACGGCGACCGTCTCCGTGCTGCCGTCCGAGTGGAGCACGCCCACCTTGGCCTGGTCGCCGGGCTTGAGGGCGGCGATGGTCTCGGCCAGGGCCGCCATCGTCGTCGTCTTCTTGCCGTTGATCGAGGTGATCAGGTCACCGGGCCGGATCCCGGCCTTCTCGGCGGCCCCGCCCGGCTCGACGCGGACCACGCCCACCCCGCTCGGCAAGCCGTCCGCGCCGATCACCGTGCTGCCCCTGATGCCGAGGGCGGCCCGGTGGCTGTTGGTGACCCTGCCCTGCTTGACGATCTGGGCGGCGATGTCCGTGGCGGTGTTGCTCGGGATCGCGAACCCGATGCCGGGGGCGGCGCCCCCGCCCAGGTCGGGGTCGGTGGCGCCGAGAGTGGGAATGCCGATCACCTGACCTGCCAGGTCGACG
The DNA here is from genome assembly GCF_040659615.1 of Nonomuraea sp. NPDC049784. Lineage (NCBI taxonomy): Bacteria > Bacillati > Actinomycetota > Actinomycetes > Streptosporangiales > Streptosporangiaceae > Nonomuraea > Nonomuraea sp. NPDC049784. The sequence continues at coordinate 28,755 of NZ_JBFAMX010000056.1, read as the reverse complement.
AGCGCCCCGCCGCTGTTGCCGGGGTTGATCGCCGCCGAGGTCTGGATGGCGCCGGCGATCGTGGCGCCGGGGGAGCCCTCTTCCTGCGGCTCGGAGACGGTACGGCCGATAGCCGAGACGATCCCGTCCGTCACGCTGCCCGACAGGCCCAGCGGGTTGCCCATGGCGAGCACGATCTGCCCGACCCGCACCTTGGACGAGTCCCCGAACTTCGCGGGCCGCAACCCGCCGGGGTGGTCCACCTTGATCACCGCGAGGTCGCCCGCTTTGAAGGACTTGACCAGCCTGGCCTGGAGCGGGGCGCCGCCGGTGGCGACCGTCACCTCCATCTTGGTGGCCGTTCCGACCACGTGAGCGTTGGTGACGATGTGTCCAGCGGAGTCGAACACGATGCCGGACCCGAGTCCGACCTTGGTGTTGATCTGCACGATGGACGGCAGCACGTTGGAGATGACCTTCTCGTACGCCGACTCCAGGGACTGCAGCGATGCCGGAGATGGGGACGAAGCGGCCGGTCGTGAAGTGGGCGTGCCCGTCAGCGTGGCCCTGGACGTGGGGGCAGGTCCGCAGCCGGTGAGCAGCACGGCAGCGGTGGCCAGTCCCGCAACGATCCTCTTCATGGGACATTTGTGCCCACCTCAGCCGGAAAGATACGCCTCCCGGACGTTACGCCTGCTCAGCTTGCCCGTCGGCGTGCGCGGCAAGGACTCGCGGTACTCGATGACGCGCGGATGCTTGAGCCTGGCCAGCCGGGGCGCGCAGTGCCGCAGCAGCTCGGCCGTGAGCTCGTCCCCGCCCACGACCCCGGCCGCCGGCTGCACGAGCGCGACGACCTTCTGGCCCCACTCCGGGTCCGGTACGCCGATCACCGCCACGTCCGCCACGGAGGGGTGCTCGAGCAGCGCGGCCTCGATCTCGGCCGGGTAGATGTTGACGCCGCCGGAGATGATCAGGTCGGTCCGCCGGTCCAGCAGGAACAGGTAGCCGTCCTCGTCGAGGTAGCCGATGTCGCCCGGGGTGTACGCCTGCCCGCGCATCGCCGCTGCCGTCTTGTCCGGATCGCCGTGGTACTCGAACCGGTTGATCCCGCCGATGTAGACCAGCCCCGGTGACCCGGGCCGCACCTCGCGGCCGTCCTCGCCGATGATCGTGAACGTCATCCCGTCCAGCGCCCTGCCGACTGTGCCGGGCCTGGCCAGCCACTCCTTCGACGACACCATGGTCGCCACGGCCGCCTCGGTGGAGCCGTAGTACTCCCACAGCACTGGCCCGAGCCAGTCGATCATGGCTTGCTTGGTGGCCGGCGGGCACGGGGCCGCCCCGTGGTAGAGGTGAGTGAGGGACGACAGGTCGTACGAATCCCGATCCGGCACTCCCAGCAGCCGGTGGAACATCGTGGGCACCATGAACGCGTTCGTCACCCGATACCGCTCGATCAGCCGCAGCGCCTCGGCGGCCTCGAACCGCTCCGGCGCCACGATCGAGTGCCCGAACTGCAGCGCCATCATGGCCTGCCCGTACGGCGCCGAGTGGTAGAGCTGCGAGCACACCAGGTGCACCCCGCCGAACGGTAGCCCGAAGTGCCGCCAGCTCTTCCGCATCAGGATCGGGTACAGCTCCTCCGGCGTCAGATCAAGGAGCCGTCGCCGCACTCCCTTGGGCCGCCCCGTCGTACCTGAGGTGTAGAGCATCATGGACCCGGCCCGCCGGTGCGCGGGCACGTCGGCGGGCTGCCCGGAGATGAGCTCGCCGACTGTGAGGGTCTCCGGTGAGATCACCACCTCTGCCCCGCAGTCGGCCACGATGTAGCCGATCTCCTCGGCCGTGAAGTGCCAGTTCACGGGGACGAGGTACGCGCCGATCTGGTACGTCGCGAGCATCATGGTGAGCGCGTCGAGCCCGTTCTTCAGCACGGTGACCACGCAGTCGCCGGGGGCGACTCCACGGGACGCCAGGCCGTTGGAGGCCTGGTTCGTCCGGGCGAGCAGCTCACCGTAGGTGGCGCTCGCGTCACCTAGGAGGGCGGGACGTTCGGGGTCGTCGACTGCGAGCTCATAGAAGCCCCTCATATCCGCAGACCATACAGAATTAGATTCTGCGGGGCGAATAGAGGAATTATCCCGCTCTCTTGTGACGTAACCTCATGGCCATGGAGGACGTCGGCGACCAGAGGCCCTCATACGATTCACCCACCACCCCGTTCCGCAAGATCGTCCTGCCGGCGGAGGAGACGATCCAGATCCCTCGCCCGCCGGCGCCGGGGCCGTCGGTCCCGATTCGTCCGCCGGCCGGCAACCCGCCGGCACAGCAGCCCCCCGCTCACCAGCCTCCGGCGAAGCAGCCGCCTGCTCAGCCTCCGGCGCAGCAAGTCCCGGCTCGGCAGGTCCCGGTGCAGTCGCCTCCGATCAGCCCGTTATCCTCCACGCTGCCGCCCATCCCCGAGCTGCCGAGGCGCGGCCTCGGCGACATCCCGATCAAGGTCGTCTACCTCGTCGGGGCCATACTCGGCACCGTCCTGGCCGTGGTCCTGATCTTCATGCTCTTCTCCGGCGACGTGCCCGCCAACAAGAAGGCTGCAGAGCAGGGCGTCTCCGTCGCCCCCGCACCGGCCTCCGCCGCTCCCACGGCGTCGCCCACCCCGACCGCCACCGAGAGCCCGGTCGTGCTGCCGCCGGTGCCGACGAGCAAGGCGTACCCGATCCTGTCGGGCACGGCCTCCGTGGTCACCGGCATCATCAGCGACAAGAACACCGGGATCAGCTATCCCAGGCTGGCCGCGCCGTGGAAGGCCAAGTCGTTCCCGCCGTTCTCGATCGCGCAGCGCATCGGCAAGGTGGCCATCCCGCACACGGTGATCGCCTCGGCCATGTTCCCCGGTGACACGCCCGCGAAGAAGCCCTCCAAGGACGCCGACTACCGCGAGCTCGCCGCCCAGGCCGCCCGCTGGGCGATCCGCACCCAGTACCCCCAGGGCGCCACGCTCGCCTGGACCGCCTCCAAGAAGGTCCCGGTCGGCAAGGGCTGGACGCTCGGCTACAAGGTCACCTACACCTTCAACGGCAAGCAGCAGGTCGCCCAGGCCATGGTGACGGTCGTCGAGGTGGGCAAGACCAAGCCCGCGATGCTCTTGGCCTCCATCCCCGAGACGCAAAAGACGCACTGGCGCGACATCAACACCCTCGTGGAGCAGGTGCGTCCGCTCTAGGCCCAGAAGCATCCTCTAGAATATGGTTCTGGGTGTTGGCCGGACCTGGCATGGAGGATGAGCATGGCGATCGGGTTGAGCGAGGAGCACGAGGCGCTCCGCGAGTCGGTGAGCGGCTGGGCCGAGCGGAACATCCCGTCCGAGCTGCTGCGTGCCGGGGCGGACACACGCCCCGCGTTCTGGCCGGGCCTCGCCGAGCAGGGGCTGCTCGGTCTGCACGTGCCCGAGGAGTACGGCGGCTCCGGCTACGGCCTGCTGGAGACGGCCGTGGCCGTCGAGGCGCTGGCCGAGCGCATGGCTCCGGGGCCCTACCTGCCGACCGTGCTGGCCAGCGCCGTGATCAACGCCTCGAAGCGCCCCGAGCACCTGGAGTCGTTCGCTGACGGGACCCTCACCGGCGCCGTCGCGCTGACCGGCACGCTGAGCGGCACCCGCACCGAGGACGGCTCCCTGGTCGTCTCCGGCACGGCCGACCCCGTGCTCGGCGGCTCGCTGGCCGACGCGCTCGTGCTGCCGGTCTCCACGGCCGACGGGGAGGAATGGGTCCTCATCGACGCGTCCGCCGCCACCGTCACCCCGGTCAAGTCCCTCGACCTCACCAGGCCGGTGGCCAAGGTGGAGCTGTCGGAGGTGGTCGTGCCCGCCGAGGGCATCCTGGGCGGCGTCCAGAGCTCCGACGTGCGTGATATCGCCGCGATCCTGCTCGGTGCCGAGGCGGCGGGCCTGGCCTCCTGGTGCGTCACGGCCGCGGCCGAATACGCCAAGGTACGCGTCCAGTTCGGCCGCCCGATCGGCCAGTTCCAGGGCATCAAGCACAAGCTCTCCCGCATGCTGGTGGCCCTGGAGCAGGCCCGCGCCACAGTTTGGGACGCCACGAGAGCAGCGGAGCGGCGAGCCGGGCCGGAGAGAGCGAGGGCGTCCAGCCCGATGCCAACGGAGGCCCGAGGGAGCGCGACCATCAGCGCAGCCAAGGAGCTGGAGTACGCCGCCGCCATCGCCGGCGTGATGGCCCCCGACGCCGCCGTCCAGTGCGCCAAGGACGCCATCCAGACGTTCGGCGGCATCGGCTACACCTTCGAGCACGACGTCCACCTCTACTACCGCCGCGCGCTCACGCTGCGCGCCCTGCTCGGCTCGTCCGCCGAGTGGGCCGCCAGGGTGACCGAGCTGGCCCTGCAGGGTGTCTCCCGAGAGATGCAGATCGACCTGCCCGAGGACGCCGAGGAGCTGCGCGAGTCGATCCGCGCCGAGATCGCGGAGATCGCCCGGCTGGAGGGCAAGGAGCAGAAGCGCGCCCTGGCCGAGCGCGGCTTCGTCATGCCCCACCTGCGCAGGCCGTGGGGCCGCGACGCCAAGCCGCTTGAGCAGGTGCTGATCGCCCAGGAGCTCAAGGCCGCCAAGGTCAAGCTGCCCGCGATGATCATCGGTGCGTGGGTGGTGCCGTCCATCGCCGCCTACGGCACTCAGGAGCAGCAGGAGCGTTTTCTGCCGAAGACGCTCAGCGGCGAGATGATCTGGTGCCAGCTGTTCTCCGAGCCCGGCGCCGGGTCCGACCTGGCCTCGCTGCAGATGAAGGCGGAGAAGGTCGAGGGCGGCTGGCAGCTCACCGGCCAGAAGATCTGGACCTCCGTCGCCCACGTGGCGGAGTGGGGCATCTGCATCGCCCGCAACTCCAGCGACGGCTCCAAGCACGAAGGCATCACGTACTTCCTGGTCGACATGAAGGCCCCGGGCGTCACCGTCAGGCCGCTGACCGAGATGACCGGCGAGAACCTGTTCAACGAGGTCTTCCTCGACGGCGTCTTCGTCCCCGACGAGCTGGTCGTGGGCGAGGTCGGCGACGGCTGGAAGGTCGCCCGCAACACGCTGTCGAACGAGCGCGTCTCACTGTCGTCCGGCTCCGGCGGCACCGGCGCCTCCGTGTCCGACCTGCTGGGCCTGATCGGCCGGCTCGATCGCGAGCTGACGCCGGTCGAGGCGCAGACGGTGGCCGAGGTGGTCTGCGAGGGCCACTCGATCAACGCGCTCTCGCTGCGGGTCACGCTCAAGCAGCTGGCCGGCGCCGAGCCGGGCGCGGACGCCTCCGTACGCAAGCTGCTGTCCACCTCCCACGCCCAGCACGTCTCGGAGACCGCGGTGGACCTGCTCGGGCCGGCGGCGGTCGTGGCCGCCGACATCAAGCTCGGCGACGCGGGCTACTGGAACCGGGCGGTGCTCGCCACCAGGGCGATGACCATCTACGGCGGCACCACGGAGGTGCAGCTCAACATCATCGGCGAGCGCATGCTGGGCCTGCCGAGGGACTAGCGGACGGGCTGCGGCGGGACGGGCGCGGCGTCCTCGGCCGGGACCGGGACGCCGATCCTGATCTCGCCGACGCACGTGGAGCCGTCGAGCGTGCTGATGGCCAGCTCGTCCCCGTGGCCCGTGACCGTGGCGTAGGTCGTGCCCAGGTCCCGGCCTGCCTGCACCACCGTGCGCCCAAGCCCGAGCCGTACCGACAGGGTGGTCTCAGGGCCGTTCAGGTACGAGATCTGCGCCGTCCACTCGCCGCCCGCGAGCGGCCTGGGGAGGGGGAAGCGGGCCTCCTTCCCGCCGACGGGCACGCACGTGGCGCCCTGCGGGATCTTTACGCCGTCGAGCGTCACCGGGCGCAGCCGCCCCTCGGCGTCGAACGTCAGCGGGTTCCGCACCAGTCCTTCGAGCCGTTTCGTCCAGGTCACGGGCAGCGGAGAAGGCAGGCTCAGCACGCGGGAGTGCAGGGCGTAGTCGTGGAAGAACACCGGCGCGGCGACCGCCGGCGGCACGTACGTGTCGAGTACCACCGAGCCCGCGGGCACGCGCGCGAGCGCCCGCCTGGCGGTCTCCACGTAACTCCGGACGGTGCTGCCGAGCGGCCGGTCGGCGTACGCGGCCACGGACCACACCGACCCCGCCGTCACCGCGGCGGCCAGCGGCACCCAGGCCCACCGGAGCCGGAGCCGCGGGCGCAACCACGGCCGCTCCTCGCCTTGCAGCGGGATGAACGCCAGCCCGACCACGATGGCCAGCACCATGGCCGTGGCCGCCAGGTAACGCAGCTCGTAGCCGAGCACCCTGGGCCCGAGCTGCTCGATCCGCCCCAGCAGCACCGGCACCACGTCGGCCAGCAGGAAGTAGCCGAGCAGCATCAGCCATGCCGGCCAGGCCCGCCGCCGGTAGAGCACCGACACCGCGATCACGACGGAGGCCACGCCGAGCGTGGCCCAGGCCAGCGGCTCCGGGGTGGCGGCCATCGCGTAGTCGTCGCCGATCGGCTTCCACTGCCAAGGCCCGCCGAGCGCCGTGGGCACCAGCCCGCGCGTGGCCAGGACCCAGGCGAGCTCGCCCGCGACTCCGGCCCCCGGCAGGTGCGGCGTCTGCGTGGCGTCGGTGAGCTGGACCGAGCTGTAGAGCCTGGTCAAGAAGAGCCACGAGTACGCGGCCAGGATCGCCGCGTACGGCGCCCACGCCCTCCAGTGCACCCGCCAGCGCCCGGGCGTGAGCCAGCAGACGGTGACCACGAAGAGCAGGACCGGGATGAACGCCGCCTTAACGAAGAACAGCAGCCCGAACACCGTCCACGCGCACGCCGCCACCACGTGGCGCAGCCGGCCGTCGCGCACGTAAAGCACGTGTGCGTGCAGCGCCATCGGCAGCGCGAGTTGCATCGGCAACGTCTCCAGCACCGCCGCCCACCACGACAGCGACGGGATCGTCATGGGCGTCACCAGATAGAGCCCGAGCGGCACCAGGATGGCGGGGCGTGCCCCGAACAGCAGCCGCAGCAGCCGCAGCAGCGCCAGGCTCGCTCCGGCCTGCAACGCGATCGTCATCGTGTGCGCGAGCACCTCGTTGTAGCCGCCCAGGCGGGCCATCGCCCACGAGATGCCGAAGCCGCCGGGCAGCAGGTGGCCCACATCCACCCAGGTCAGATAGTCCCAGGTGAAGCCGCTCTCCAGGCCCCTGATGAGGTAGTGGAAGTCGTCCTGGCGGAAGTACGTCCGCCTGACCAGCTCGAACTTCCAGACGAGCTGCACCGCGACCATCACCAGGCCCGCGGCGAGCACGGCGTCGCCGCCGCGTAACCACTGGCGCGCCCCCGCTGTAGACACGCTCGACATCACCCCCGCGACGACTCAACCATGCAGAGGTCGGGCGGGGAATGGCCGTAGCAGGGTTGTGATGTCATAGCGGGATGCCGCACACGCCCAGAGCCGGGGCCGCCTCCGCCCTCCTCGGGCTGGCGCTCGGCTGCCTGGCGCTCGGACCCGCGCTGGGCTGGGGGTTCACGCTGCTCCAGGACATGGTGTTCGTGCCGGACCCGGCGTTCACCGCGTGGACGTTCGGGCTGGCGGGCGGGGCCGCGCGGGTCGTGCCGAGCGACGCCGTGGTGACCGCGCTGTCGCTGGTGCTGCCTGCCGAGCTGGTGCAGAAGGCGATCCTGCTGGGGATCTTCGTGCTGGGGTGCTCGGGGGCCGCGCTGCTGCTGCCGTCGGGGTCCCTGGGGCCGCGGCTGGTGGCGGGCGCGTTCTACGTGTGGAACCCGTACGTGGCCGAGCGGCTGCTGATGGGGCAGTGGGCGCTGCTGCTCGGGTACGCCGGGCTGCCCTGGGTGGTGCGGGCCGCGTGGTCGGGCCGGAAGGTCGCACTGGCCATGGTGCCCGCGGCGGTCGGCGGGTTCGCGGCGATGACGGTCACCGCGATCACGGCGCTTCCGGTGGCTCGCCGGATCTTGCCTGTGGCAGGGCTGCTGGCGGCGTTCAGCCTGCCGTGGCTGGTGGCCACCGCGCTGCGACCCGAGGGCATCCATGGCGACCCGGCCGGTGTGCACGCGTTCGCGGCCAGGGCCGACACGCCGTTCGGCGCGGTGGGGAGCCTGCTGTCGCTGGGCGGGATCTGGAACGCGTACGCGGTCCCCCCTGGTTACGGCGCCTTCGCTGGGGCGGCGGCCAGGCTGCTGCTCACGCTGGCCGGGGTCGTCTTCTTCCTGCGGGGAGACGTGCCGTACAAGAAGGGCCTGGCCGTGGCGGCGTTCGCCGGGCTGGGCATCGCGTGCGCCGGGGTGAGCGAACCCGGCAGGGAGGCGTTCGCCTGGCTGGTCGGGGTGTGGGGAGGGTTCGCGGTGTTCAGGGACGCCCAGCAGTTCGTGGCGCCGCTGGCGCTGATGGCGGCTCTGGGGCTCGGGCTGCTCGTCGAGTCGGTCGCGCGCGAGCGGGTGTGGGTCGCCGCGATGGCGCTGGTGCCGGTGGCCGTGCTGCCTACCATGGCATGGGGGTCGCTCGGGAAGCTGGGGGCCGTCTCCTACCCGGAGAGCTGGACCGCCGCGCGTGAGGTCATCCGGCGCGATCGGGAGCCCGGGGACGTGCTGGTGCTGCCGTTCGAGTCCTACAGGCAGTTCCCGTGGAACGGGGGGCGGGCCGTGCTGGATCCCGCGCAGCGCTTCTTCGCCGTGCCGGGGCGGCGAGTGGTCTCCAACGACGCCGTACGGGTCGGTGACATGGTCATCAAGAGCGAGGACCCGCGGGCGCAGGCGGTAGAACACGTACTAGAAGGACCCTCGCCCGATCTTCCCGCAGCGGGATTTCGCTACGTGATAGTCAATGCGGGGACAGTTGAAGAGCGGCAGCGGTTCGGCGTATGGCTACGGAGCGCGAGGCCCTTGGTCGATACGGGTGACCTGCGACTCTACCGATTCGACGGCCCCGTGCCGCCCCGATATGTGCCCTGATCAGGGGATTTATAAAGATTTTGTAGAGCTACTTCCGAGTAGCAAGAATTGGTTCTAGGTTGGGGACGGCCCGCACCATTTGTCCGCTCGAGGAGGAACCCCCCATGATAAAGATCCTCTTAGCAGCGATCATCGGCGTCGCCGTAGCGGCTCTCGTGGCGACGGTCACCACGGTCTCTCTCACCGGCGCCACCGCCACGCCGGTCAACCAGCCTCTCTACTTCTACGGCGACCGGTAACCCGAGCCGACATGCCGCCCTCTCCACATGGGGACGAGGGGACGAGCCGACCACCACTGCTTGAGATCGTCATTCCCGCCTACAACGAGGAAAGACGACTTCCCGGGGGCCTCCTGCAGCTGTGCGCGAAGCTTGCCCGCATGCCGTTCCCGACCGCCGTCATCGTCGTCGACAACAACAGCACGGACCGCACGGCCGAGATCGTCAGCAACTGGCCGCGTGGACCTGTGGCGGTCCGGCTGATGCAGTGCCCGGCTCCCGGGAAGGGCGCCGCGGTACGTGCCGGACTGCTCCGCACCAGTGCCCCGTTCGTCGGGTTCGTCGATGCCGACATGGCCACCGACCTCGACGCCATCGACGTCGCCTTCGGGCAGTTGCTGTCCGGCGAGCGGGTGGTGATCGGGTCGAGGGCGCACCAGGGCTCCCACGTCGAGAACCGCCACAGCAAGATCCGCGAGCTGGGCGCCTTCGGGTTCCGCGCGCTGGCCGGCGCGCTGGTGCGCGGGGTGAGCGACACCCAGTGCGGATTCAAGTTCTTCGACGGGGTGCTGGCCCGCGAGGTCGCCGCCCGGCTCCGTACCTCCGGCTTCGCCTTCGACGTCGAGTTGCTCGCGCGCTGCGTCGGGCAGGGCTCGGCGGTGAAGGAGATCCCCGTGCGCTGGCACGACATGCCGGGCTCGCGCTTCTCCCCGGCCCGGCACACGTTCGGCATCGTGCTGGAGCTCGGGAAGATCTGGCTCCGGCTGCGCGCCCAGCCGAGTGCCGCCGCCCGCCCGGCCTGGGAGCCACCGCTCGACCCCGTCGGATATCCGTGAAGATCGCTGTCGTGAACTGGCGTGACCCCTGGCATCCCCAGGCGGGCGGCGCTGAGACGTTCGCCTGGGAGCTGGCCCGCCGCTTCGCGCGAGCGGGCCACGAGGTGTGCTTCGTCACCGCGCGAGCGCCGGGCCAGGGCCGGGGGGAGTCCGTTGACGGGGTACGCATCGTGCGGACGGGCGGTGTGTTCACCGTCTATCCGCTGGTGCTCTGCTGGCTGCTGCTCAGGCGCGGCCGCTTCGACGTGATGCTCGACTGCCAGAACGGGATCCCGTTCTTCACCCCGTGGGTCGTGCGGCGGCGCACCAAGGTGTTCTGCGTCGTGCACCACGTGCACGATCGGCAGTTCGGGGTGCACATGCCGGGGTGGCTGGCGGCGTTCGGACGCTTCCTGGAGGGGCCGGTGGCCCGGTGGAGCTACCGGCGGCACGCGAGCGTGGCCGTGTCGCCGTCCACGGTGCGGGCCATGCGGGAGCGGCTCGGGTGGGACGGGCCGGTGCACATAGTGCCGAACGGGGTGAGCATCGCCCGGCCCGGCGATGTGGTGAAGAGCGCGACGCCGCGGCTCGTCTGCGTGGGGCGGCTTGTCGCGCACAAACGCGTTCACCTGCTGCTCGACGCCGTGGCCGAGCTCAGGGAGCGCTGGCCCGATCTGACCGTCGACATCATCGGCCGCGGGCCCGAGGAGGCGCGGCTGCGCGCCCGGCTGCCTGAGGGCGTCACGCTGCACGGCTACCTCCCGGAGGAAGACAAGGCGCGGCTGGTCGCGCGGGCGTGGGTGCACGTGAGCGCCTCGCAGGGTGAGGGGTGGGGGCTGAGCGTGCTCGAGGCGGCCGCGCTGGGGGTGCCGACTGTGGCGTTCGACGTGGACGGGCTGCGTGACGCCGTACGGCACGGTGAGACAGGGTGGCTGCTGCCTGAAGGCACGGAGCTGGCCAAGGGCATAGCCGCGGCACTTGCCGAGCTGGACGACACTTATGCCGTGAAATGTCGGGCATGGGCGGACCGCTTCTCCTGGGATCGCAGCGCTGAGCGTCTCACCGCGCTGATGCTGGGCCACGACGTCGAGCCCGGCTGGGAGGCGTGGTGACGCGCAAACCGCCGCTCGACCGGGTCGTGGCCGGGCGCTCGCCCAACCAACCGGCGACCGACCGGCTGGTGGCCGGCCGCCTGAAGTCCGGGCCGTCGGTGCCCGATGCCTCCGCGGCCCCACTGGCGGCCGACGGGCGCGCTCATCCCCGGGCGCCTGCTGATGGGGGCGCGTCGCCGACGTCGGTGCCCGGGAAGCCGGGCCCGACCGGCCGGGCGGGGGCCGGGCCGAGGAGCGGGCGTTCGGCGGCCGGGGAGCCGGTCAGTGAGCGGGTGCGGCGGCGGTGGTGGCTGGTGGTGTGCTGCCTGGGCTTCGGCGTGCTGGCGTTCACCACCAAGCCGGGCAACCTGATCTCCGACACCAAGATGGACCTGGCGCTGAACCCGATCGGCTGGCTGGAGCGCGCCTCCCACCTCTGGGACCTCCAGCACTTCGGTCAGCTCCAGAACCAGGTCGCGGGCTACATCTTCCCGATGGGCCCGTTCTTCGCCCTGGGCGACCTGGCCGGCCTGGCGCCGTGGGTGACGCAGCGGCTCTGGCTGACGCTGCTGATGTGCGTGGCGTTCCTGGGCGTGGAGCGGCTGGGCAGGCAGCTCGGCATCGGCACCGAGGGCACCCGCGTCGTGGGCGCGCTGGCGTACGCGCTGGCCCCGCGCACGCTGTCCATCCTCGGCGAGATCTCGATCGAGTGGCTGCCCGCCGCGATGCTGCCGTGGATCCTGATCCCGCTGCTCACCGCCTCGGAGACGGGCCAGCGGGCCCGCGGGGCCATCAGGTCGGCGCTGGCCGTGGCGCTGTGCGGCGGCGTGAACGCGGTCGCCGTGCTGGCCGTGCTCGTCGCCCCAGTCCTCTACATCCTCACCAGGCCGCGCCCGGTGCCGCGCTGGCGGCTGCTCGCCTGGTGGACGGCCGCCGTCTCGGTCGCCACCCTGTTCTGGACGCTGCCGCTGCTGCTCGTCGGCCGGTACGCGTTCTCGTTCCTGCCGTACACCGAGACCGCCGAGACCACCACGCAGGTCACCTCGCTGACGAACGTCCTGCGGGGCGCCTCCGACTGGGTGCGCTACCTGCCGCTCAGCGGCGTCTTCGACCAGCCGCCGGGCTTCTCGATCGCCACCTCCGCGACCATGGTCGTCGTCACCGGCGTGCTGGCGGCGCTCGGCCTGGCCGGGCTGTCCCGCCGCGACCTGCCGGCCAGGGGGTTCGTGGTGGCGCTGTTCCTGGTCGGCGTGACGGCGCTGGTCGCCGGGCATATGAGCGCCCTGGAGCCGGTCGTGGCCGAGCCGGTGCGCTGGCTGCTCGACGGCCCGCTCGCGCCGCTGCGCAACCTGCGGAAGTTCGACCCGCTGGTACGCCTCGCGCTCGCCTTCGGGCTCGCCCATCTGCTCGTGAGGGCCAGGCTGCCGCTGCGTAGCGTGTCGGTGGTGGCATTCGCGGCTCTCGTCCTGCCCGTGTTCAACCAGGGCCTGGCCGCGCCCGGCGACGTCAAGCAGGTGCCGGCGCACTGGCGGGAGGCGGCGGCCTGGCTCAACGAGAACGCCGGTGACGACGGCGTGCTGATCGTGCCGGGCGCCAAGTTCGGCGAGTACGTCTGGGGCCGCCCGATGGACGAGCCCATGCAGGCGCTGTCCACCGCCCGCTGGACCACCAGGCAGATCACGCCGCCGGGCTCGGTGGGCCTGACCAGGCTGCTCGACGCCATCGACCAGCGGCTCACCGCGGGCCACGGCTCGGCCGGGCTGACCGCCGTGCTGCGCAGGATGGGCGTGCGTTACCTGCTCGTCAGGAACGACCTGAACAGGGCGAACCTCCAGGGCGCCTGGCCCGCGCGGATCTTCGAGGCGCTGCGCGAGTCGCCCGGGATCAAGCGGGTGCGCTCGTTCGGCGAGCTCGTCGGCGACAAGGAGACCGACGACGCCGTGGAGTCGCTGGACGCGCCGTTCCCCGCGCTGGACCTGTACGAGGTGACGGGCAGCTCGGACCTGGTCTCCGTGCAGCCGGTCGCGGACGCGCTGGCCGTGCGCGGCGGCCCGGACTCCCTGCTCGCCATGGGCGACCTCGGCCTGCTCGGTGACGGCCCGGTGCTGGTGAACGGCGACGCGGGCAAACGCGAGGCGCCGACCGTGGTCAGCGACGCGCTGCGGCTGCGCGAGCGCTCGTTCGGCGAGATCAGGTCGAACTGGTCGCCCACGCTGACGGCCGACAAGAAGGCGGACTTCTCCGGCGTCCGGGCGCTGGACCTGCTGGAGAAGGGCTGGCTGGACGACACCGCCACCGCCGAGTACGACGGCATCGCGGGCATCACTGCCTCCTCCTCGGTCGCCGACCCGTACGCGATCGCCGGCATCAGCACGACCGGCCGGGGCCCGTGGGCGGCCATGGACGGCAATGCCGAGACCGGCTGGGAGAGCGACGGATCGAAGCCCCCGCAGGGCGAATGGCTCCGTGTGGACCTGCCCGCGCGGATGCGGATCCCGTACCTGCAGGTGATGCTCGCCCCCGACCTGCTGCTCGGGCAGGAGATCAAGCAGGTGGCCGTGGAGACGGAGTCGGGGAGCCTGGCGCAGGACGTGCGGCGCGTCACGGACCCGCAGCGGCTGCGCGTCCCGGACGGGCCCACGAGCTGGGTGCGGGTCAAGGTGCTGCAGACGGTGTCCGGCGAGTGGAGCTACGGGCAGCGGGTCGGCATCGTCGAGCTGTCCATCCCCGGCGTCACGCCCGGGCGCACGATCAGGCTGCCGGGGAAGGGCGGCGACGTGTTCGTCATGGACCGGGGGCTCGACGAGCGGCCCGCTTGCATGCGCAACCAGTACCGGTGGATCTGCAACGCCACGGCGCTGGCCAAGCCGGGCGAGGAGAGCGGGTTCGACCGGACCTTCACCGCCGAGTCCGCCGCGACCGTGAACGTGCGAGGATCGGCCGTGCTGAAGGATCCGGCCCTCGCCGACCGGTTCACGCGCATCAGAGCGGACCTGACCAGTGTGACCGGCTCGTCCCAGCTCACCCTGGACGCGCTGGTCTCGCCCAGGTCGGCGTTCGACGGGGATGCGAGCACCACCTGGATCCCCGGCAGCGACGACACCCAGCCCACGCTCGACATCGCCTGGAAGGGCAAGCGGACGATCTCCAGGATCCGGATCGGCCGCCCCGGGGGTGACAAGCAGCCGCTCGACGTGGTCGTGACCGGCGACCGCGGAGCCGTGCGCGCGGGCCGGGTGGACCCGAGCGGCCTCCTCACGTTCAGGCCGCTGTCCACCTCGCGGCTCAAGCTCCGCTTCACGCCGTTCTCCAAGCGGCTGCAGGTCACCGAGATCGTGGTGCCCGGCGTCGATCCGGTGGGCAGGCCCGCCGGCATCCCGCTCAGGCTCGCCTGCGGTTCCGGGCCCAGGATCGAGGTGAACGGGCAGGTCATCCAGACCAAGGTCGCCGGCACCCACGCCGATCTGCTGGAGCAGCGGCCCGTGCAGATCTTCGGCTGCACGAAGGCCAAGATCGTGGCCGGGGACAACCGGGTGCGGGTCGCCGGCTGGGAGTCGTTCGCCATCGACGACCTCGTGGCCGGCACGCTGCCCGACAAGCCGCGCGGCGTGGAGGGGGCGGCCGTGCAGAGCACCTGGACGCCGTCCGTACGCGAGGTCGAGGTGACCGCGCCGAAGGACTCCTTCCTCGTCGTCAACGAGAACTACAACGCCGGCTGGCGGGCACAGATCGCCGGCAAGACGCTCAAACCCGTGCGGATCGACGGTTGGAAGCAGGGCTGGGAGCTGCCGGCCGGGACCACGGGAACCGCGCGCCTTGAGTACGTGCCGGACCGCGCCTACTGGCTCGCGCTCGCCCTCGGCCTGGCCGGGATCGCCCTGCTGACCCTGATCGCCCTGTTCATGCGCGGCCCGCGCCCCGAGCACGTGCGCGAGACCGCCGCCGCCTCGGCCGCCCGGCTGCGGCACCTGCGGGCGCCGTACGCCGTCGTGCTCGGCCTGGCGTTCGGCGGCTGGGTGGCGAACTGGCAGGGCATGCTCGCGGTCCTCGGCGCGCTGCTCGTGACGCTCGTGCTCCGGGCCAGGGGCCTGCCCGCGCACTGGCTGGCCGCTGCCGTCTTCGGCGTGGCCACGCTGTCCCTGGCGGCGGCCATGGTGCTGCCCGGCATGGAACTCCTGCTGGACGAGGTGCCGCAACTGGCCGCCTGCGCGGCCATGGGCGTGCTGTTCGGCCAGCTCGTCAAGGAGCCGGCACGGCCGGAGCCGGAGCCTGAGCGGCCGGCGGCCGAGCAGGTCCTGACCGGAGTCGGCTGAGCTTGAGTGCCGGGACCTCGATGAGATGGTAGCTGCCGACGCTCAGCAGCAGCGTCACCACGAACGACACCACCGCCACGCTGGGGAAGTCGCCGGCGAACGGCGGCGCGCCGGTGAGCTTGAGCTGCAACGTGATCAGAGGCGCGTGCCACAGGAAGAAGCTGTAGGAGATGCGGCCCATGTAGGCGGTCACCGGGTTGCCGACCAGGCGGTGCCTGAGCGAGTCCCCCCTGGGCGCCAGCGCGAACGGCGCCACCAGGAGTATCGCCACCGCCGCCTCCAGGCTCACCCGCAGCAGCGACTCCCACAGGGCCGGCAGCGTCAGCGTGCGCGGCCCGGCCAGCCCCGTGCTCAGCATGGCGTACAGGAGCGCGGCCAGTATCAGGAGCTGCGGCGCCAGCGAGTCGATCACCCTGCTGTGCCCGATCCACACCGACAGCACCGCCATCGCCATGCCGCAGGCGAAGAACACCAGGTGGTACGGCAGCAGCAGGGCGAGCTGCGGCTGCCCGAACTCCCGCGTCACGACCACGGTGGCCACCGAGATCACCGGCATCACCGCGATGCCCGCCAGGAGCCTGACCGGCGGGTTGCCGCCTCGGCGCGCCCATTTGTGCAGCAGCCAGGCCAGCACTGGAAGCACCACGTAGAAGGACATCTCGATGGGCAGCGTCCACATCTGGTAGAGCCCGTCGGCCGCGTTCTCGCCCGGGAAGTAGTTCTGCAGCAGCAGCATCCACTTGACCCAGCCCAGCCAGTCGAGCGAGCTCCACGCCCACAAAGCCAGCCCCGCCACGAGCCAGTAGACCGGCATGACCCGCAGCACCCTGCGCCACAGGTAACGCAAGGGCTTCGGACGTGGCGTATTCTCGATCACCGCGCGCGCCCACGGGCGGTAGAGCAGCAGGCCCGACAGGAGGAAGAAGATGGGTACGGCGATGCCGAGCCGGGCCATCATCCAGGCGTACATGCCCTCGCGGTACATGACGCCGGTGTTGCTGCCGACGTGCAGCAGCCAGACGCCCAGAGCGGCGAACGCGCGGATGCCGTCGAGGGACGCGTCCCTGCTCTTCACCCCTGCTCACACCCTCTCGTCAGGCCAGCGGAAACCACGATAGAACTTGTTTCTATCGATTTGATTGCGGTGGTATGGCCGCCAGTGACGCGCATCACTCGCTGTCATACTTTGTTGCTCGACGATCGCGCTAGATGACAACACGTTCTACAAATGCGGAGGCCTCGATGGGTCGTATCTCCACGCTCGTCCTCATCGGGTTCGGGGCTTTCTTCATTGCACTGGCGCCGCTGCTGAAATTCTGGGCGGCCGGCCAGATCATCGCCGCTCCCGCGGACCAGTTCGGCGTCGCGCGGCTCGAGGCCAAGGGCGCCCGTTACTTCTCCCTCCAGGACCTGAAGGTCCTCACCGGTGACCTCCAGATCTTCGTCACCACCCGCGGTGACGTGAAGGAGGCCAACTCGCAGCGGGTGGTCTGGGACGAGGCCACGGTCGTCAACGACGTGACGAACAGCCGGCCGCAGATCGACCTCTCCGAGCGCCGCAGCGCCTTCAACCGCTACACCGGAGTGGGCCTCAACTGCTGCGGGACCAACATCGACAAGGCGCCGGTCACGCTGGAGGGGCAGATCTACAAGTTCCCCTTCGACGTGGAGAAGAAGACGTACAAGGTGTTCAACGGCCAGGCCGGCAAGGCGTTCGACGCCGTCTTCGTGCGCGAGGACAACGTCAACGGCCTGCCCGTCTACGTCTTCGAGCAGACCGTCCCGCCGACCAAGACCCAGACCCGCAGCGCGCCCGCCAACGTGCTCGGCATGACCGGCACCACCGGAGACGTGCAGGTCGACCGCTGGTACGACGGCAAGACCACGTTCTGGGTCGAGCCGGTCACGGGCTCCCCGGTCAAGCAGGAGGTGCAGCGCCACGAGGTGCTGAAGACCCAGGACGGAGTCGAGCGCTCGCCGGCGTTCATCGGCACCGCGAAGATGACCGAGCAGACCGTCGACGACCTGGTCAAGAAGGCGCAGGACGGCAAGAGCCAGATGAACCTGCTGCGTAACATCATCCCGCTGGTCCTGCTCATCGTGGGCCTCGCGCTGGTGCTGACCGGCGCCGTCCTCGGCCGCCGCCCGCGGGGCGAGTGACCATTTCCGGGGCCCGCGATATGCGGGCCCCTTTTTCATGCCTTGATGAAGTCAAACTAGAACTCGTTATCGTCCAAGGTTACTCGCTGGTACCAGACGAAAGGTTCTAGTCTAGAACACGTTGCAGTTCGCCATCCGCCGGACGTATTGTCGGGCCATGCGGACACGTGTCACGGACATGTTCGGAATCGAGTTCCCGATCTTCGCGTTCAGCCACTGCAGGGACGTGGTCGCCGCCGTCAGTCGCGCGGGCGGCATGGGAGTGCTCGGAGCGCTCTACTTCACGCCTGACGAGCTCGAGACGGAGCTCAAGTGGATCGACGACCACGTGGACGGCAAGCCGTACGGCGTGGACGTGGTCATGCCCGCCTCCTACGAGGGCGCCGACTTCGCGCCCGAGGAGCTGGTGGGCCGCCTGCAGTCGATGATCCCCGACGGCCACCGGGCGTTCGTCGAGAACCTCCTGGGCAAGCACGGGGTCCCGCCGCTTTCCTCGGACGCCGACCCCGGCAAGGTGCTGCTCGGCTGGACGGATGCCACGGCCCGTCCGCAGGTGGAGGTCGCCCTCCGGCACCCCATCGCCCTCCTGGCCAACGCGCTGGGCCCGCCGCCCGCCGACGTGGTCGACCTCGCCCACGCGCACGGAGTCAAGGTCGCCGCCTTGGCCTCCACTCCCCGGCACGCGCTCAAGCAGGTGGAGGTCGGGGTGGACGTGGTCGTCGCCCAGGGCACGGAGGCCGGCGGCCACACGGGCGAGATCTCCACCATGGTGCTGATCCCGCAGGTGGTGGACGCTGTGGACGTGCCTGTCCTGGCCGCGGGCGGCATCGGCAACGGCCGCCAGATGGCGGCGGGGATGGCGCTGGGCGCCGACGGCGTCTGGACCGGCTCGCTCTGGCTGACCGTGGAGGAGGCCGACACCCCGGAGATGGCCAAGCGCCGCATCCTGGAGGCCACGTCCAGGGACACCGTGCGTTCGCGGAGCTGGACGGGCAAGCCCGCGCGGCTGCTCAAGAACGAGTGGACGGACGCATGGGAGTCGGAGGAGTCGCCCGGCACGCTGCCGATGCCCCTGCAGTTCATGCTGGTGTCGGACGCCCTGCGCCGCATCGGCCGCTCCGACGCCGCCGAGCTGTCCACCTTCCCCGCCGGGCAGATCATCGGGATCACCAACCAGGTCCGGTCCACGAAGGATGTGGTGTTCGGCTTGGTGGAGGAGTACGGCGAGGCCCTCGAACGGCTGGAGCGCCTGACCGGGGAGTGACGTTCATACGGGAACGACGTTGACCAGGCTCCGTGGCGGTCAGCCCTCAGGTGCCTCATGTGCGGACCATAGCCTTGTGTGGCCTCCTGCGCCACACAAGGCCTATCTTCAGCGCGCCTGATAGGTCGGCGGGCGCTTCTCGCGGAAGGCGCGGGTGCCCTCCTTGGCGTCCTCCGAGCCGATCACCGGCCAGCCGAGCTCGTCCGACACCTTCAGCGCCTCCGGCTCCGGCAGGCCCAGCGTGTCGCGGTACGTGCGCAGGATCGCCTGCACGGCGAGCGGGCCCGAGGCGGCGACGTCCTCGGCCAGTTCCCGGGCCGAGGCCAGCGCCTGGCCGTCGGGGACCACCCGGTTGATCAGTCCCATGGACAGCGCCTCCGCAGCCGTGATCGGGCGGCCGGTGAGGAGGAGGTCCATGGCATGGCAGTACGGGATCTGCCGGGGAAGGCGTACGGCGCTGCCGCCCATGGGGAAGAGGGCGCGCTTGGCCTCGAACAGCCCCAGCGTGGCCGACTCCGCCACCACCCGCAGGTCCGTCCCCACCAGCAGCTCCGTGCCTCCGGCCACCGCGTAGCCCTCCACCGCGCTGATGATCGGCTTGGTGGGCAGGTCCTCCCTGAGCAGCCCCTTCCAGTGGAAGTTCGGTATCTGCGCGGCCCTGGCCTGGACCTCCGGGTCCGCCGACGGCTGTCCCATGGCCTTGAGGTCGGCCCCCGAGCAGAACGTGCCCTCCGCGCCCGTCAGGATCGCCACCCGGATCCCGGGCTCCGCCGACGCGTACGCCCACGCCGAGGCCAGGCCGATCAGCATGTCCGAGGAGAGCGCGTTGCGGGCCTCCGGCCGGTTCATGGTGACGATCAGGATGTGGCCGTCGCGTTCGATCCGGCAGTGGGGGGTGCTGATCGGCAGGAGCTCCACGTACGCCTCCGAAGTGTCTAATCAAGCGCTTGCTACGAACTTCGGCCCCAGGATACGCTCCCAGCAGCAAACGAGAACAGGTTCCTGTTTTGCTCGCGCCGCAACTCCAAGGAGTTCAGATGGGCACGCTCGGTTTCTGGAGGCTCGCGCAGGCGGATCCCGAGTGGATCGCGGCCGTGGATCCCGACGGCACGGAGCATCGTGCGGGCGACCTGCTGGCCCGCTCGAACCGCCTCGTGCACGGGCTGCGCGGTCTCGGGCTCCAGCCGGGGGACGGCATCTGCGGCCTGGTCCCGAACGGCGTGGACGGGCTCGTGCTCTACCTGGCCGCCATGCAGGCCGGCTGGTACTACACGCCCGTCAACTGGCATCTCACCGGCCCCGAGATCGCGTACATCGTGTCCGACAGCGAGGCCAAGGCCTTCTTCGTGGACCCGCGTTACCTCGGGGAAGGCGCCAGGGGGGCCGAGGCGACCGAGCCGCACCGCCGCTTCCTCCTCGGGGGAGGCGGGACTGACGGGTTCCGCCAGGCGAGCGAGCTCACCGACGGGCAGCCGGACACCGCCCCCGCGGACCGCACCGCCGGCGCCACCATGCACTACACCTCGGGCACGACCGGCAAGCCGAAAGGCGTCAGACGCCGGCTGAACGGCCTGGATCCGGACGACTCCGCAGAGCTCATGACGTTCCTGCTCGGACTGTTCGGCATCACGCCGGGCCGCCCCAACGCGCACCTGATCACCTCACCGAACTACCACACGGCGGTGACCCAGTTCGGCGGCACCGCGCTGCACATGGGGCACACGCTCGTCTACATGGACAAGTGGGACGCGGAGGAGATGCTCCGGGTCTGCGAGCGCTACCGCGTCACGAACTCCCACCTGGTCCCGACCCACTTCAAGCGGCTGCTCGCGCTCCCGGAGCAGACCCGCGCCCAGTACGACCTGTCCTCGCTCAAGTGGATGATCCACGCCGCCGCCCCCTGCCCCATCCCGGTCAAGTGGGCGATGTTCGAGTGGTGGGGCGACTGCGTGTACGAGTACTACGCAGCCACCGAGGGCGGCGGCACCCTGGCCACGCCCGAGGGCTGGAAGTCGCACCCCGGCACGGTCGGCAAGGCCTGGCCCATCAGCGAGCTGCTCATCGTGGACGAGCAGGGCGAGCCTGTACCGACGGGCACCGCCGGGACGATTTACATGAAGATGATGGGCGTCCCGTTCGAGTACAAGGGCGACCCCGACAAGACCGCCGCGAACCGCCTCAAGGACTACTTCACCGTAGGAGACATCGGGTACCTGGACGAGGACGGCTACCTCTACCTCTGCGACCGCAAGGCCGACATGATCATCTCGGGAGGAGCCAACATCTACCCGGCCGAGATCGAGAACGAGCTCATGGTCCACCCGAAGGTGGCGGACGTGGCCGTGTTCGGCGTCCCGGACGAGGAGTGGGGCGAGCAGATCAAGGCCGTGGTCGAGCCCGCGCCGGGGGTCGAGCCCGGCCCCGAGCTGGCCCGGGAGCTGCTCGCGTCGCTGGAGGGCCGCCTGGCCAGGATGAAGTGGCCCAAGAGCTTCGACTTCATCGCCGAGATGCCCCGAGAGCCCAACGGCAAGCTGCTCAAACGCAAGCTCCGCGCCCCGTACTGGGAGGGACACGACCGTGCCATCTGATCCGCTCGTCGCCCAGCACGTCCTGGAATTTCCCGGCGGCTACACGCGAACGACAGGCCCCGTGATCGGCCGGTTCCTGAGCGAATTACGCGGTCGGCGCATCGTGGGGGTGCGGACGAAAGAGGGCAAGGTGCTCGTGCCGCCCCTGGAGTACGACCCCGCGACGGGCGAGCCGGTGACCGGCGAGTACGTCGAGGTCGGCCCGGCAGGCACGGTCATCACCTGGGCGTGGGTGGAGGAGCCGCTCGAGAGCCACCCGCTCGACCGCCCGTTCGCCTGGGCCTTGATCAAGCTGGACGGGGCGGACACCACGCTGGTGCACGCCGTGGACGCGGGTAACCCGAAGGCGCTCGCCGCGGGCACCCGCGTCTGGTCCGCCTGGAGTGAGCGCCCCACCGGCCACATCACCGACATTTCCCACTTCGTTCCCGAGGTCACGAAGATCGTGTCCAACGTGCGCTCCGCATACCGCCTCCAGGCGGGCGGCGCGCTACGCGTCTTCCTGGAGGGCGTCAAGCGTGGCGTCTTCCTCGGTGGCCGGTGCGAGAGCTGCGACAAGGTGTACGTGCCCTACCGCCTGTCCTGCCCCGAATGCGGAAACAGCATCCCGGAAACGCTCGAACTCCCCGACACCGGCACGATCACCACGTTCGCCATCAACAACCTGCCCGATCCGCGGGCCCCGCAGGTGCCGTTCGTGTCGGCGTACATACTGCTCGACAACTCCGACATCCCGATGATCGCGCTCGTCGGGGACGTACCCGCTCACGAGGTGCGCCAGGGCATGCGGGTCAAGGCCGTCTGGGTCCCGGAGAGCGAGCGCACGGCGTCCATGGCGAACATCCGCTGGTTCGCCCCCACCGGCGAGCCCGATGTGGAGCTGTCATGAGAGATGTCGCGATCGTCGCGTTCGCCCAGACCCGGCACACCGGCCACGACACCGGGCAGACCGAGCCCGAGCTGATCCAGCCCGTCATCGACGAGGTCAAGGAGCGCACGGGGCTCAAGAGGTTCGGCTTCACCTGCTCGGGCAGCTGCGACTACCTCGCGGGCGCGCCGTTCTCGTTCGTGTCGGCACTCGACGCGCTGGCCGCCTGGCCGCCGATCTCCGAGAGCCACGTGGAGATGGACGGCGCCTGGGCCCTGTACGAGGCGTGGGTACGCCTCCAGCACGGCGACATCGACTCGGCCCTCGTCTACGGCTTCGGCAAGTCGTCGCTCGGCGACCTGCGCACCATCATGACGATTCAGCTCGACCCGTACTATCTGGCGCCGCTCGGCCTCGACCTGCTCTCCTACGCCGCGCTCCAGGCCGGCGCGGTCGGCGCGGACAGGAAGGAGCTCGACGAGATCGTCCGCAGGAGCCGGGCGGACGGGAGGAGCAACCCGTACGCGCTCGATCTGCCCGACCCGGACGACTCGGACGGCTTCGCGGTGCAGCCGCTGAAGAAGACCGACGTGCCACCCGTCACGGACGGCGCGGCCGCGATCGTGCTCGCGGCGGGCGACCTGGCCCGGCAGCTGTGCTCGAATCCCGCCTATATCAGGGGCATCGCGCATCGCATAGAGCCCCACTATCTGGGTATGCGTGATCTTGCCCTGTCGGCCTCCGCGTCCGATGCCGCACGTGCCGCGGGGGTCGGCAAGGGTCCCGTCGAGGTGGCCGAGCTGCACGCCCAGTTCCCCCACGAGGAGATCATCCTGCGCCGCGCGCTGGAGCTGTCCGGCGACACGGTGATCAACCCGTCCGGTGGCCCGCTGGCCGCCAACCCGGTCATGGCCACGGGCCTCATCCGCGTCGGCGAGGCCGCGCGGCGCATCCTCGACGGCGACGCGAGCCGCACCGTCGGGCACGCCGCCGGCGGCCCCTGCCTGCAGCACAACCTCGTCACCGTCCTGGAGGCATGATGGGCAACCGATGCGCGGTCATCGGGGTCGGGCAGACGTACTACACGACCAAGCGCAGGGACGTGTCGATCGCCGGCCTCGTACGCGAGGCGGCGCTGCGGGCGCTGGAGGACGCCGGGCTGTCTTTCAAGGACATCGACGCCGTGGTCATCGGCAAGGCGCCCGACCTGTTCGAGGGCGTGATGATGCCGGAGTCGTACCTGGCGGACGCACTCGGCGCGGCGGGCAAGCCGATGATGCGCGTGCACACGGCGGGCAGCGTCGGCGGGTCCACCGCGCTGGTCGGGGCCTCGCTGATCCAGGGCGGCGTGCACGACCGGGTGCTGGTGGTGGCATTCGAGAAGCAGTCGGAGTCCAACGCCACCTGGGCGCTCTCCACGCACCTGCCGTTCAGCGCGTCGCTCGTGGTGGGCGCGGGCGGCTACTTCGCGCCGCACATCCGCGAGTACATGCGCAGGTCGGGCGCACCCGGACACATCGGGACGCTGGTGGCGGTCAAGGATCGGCTGAACGCTCTCAAGAACCCGTACGCGCACCTCAAGATCCCCGGCATCGACCAGAAGATGGTCGAGTCCACGCCCATGTTGTGGGAGCCGATCCGCTACCTGGAGACCTGCCCGTCCAGCGACGGCGCCTGCGCGATGATCCTGTCGTCCGAGTCCAAGGTCACCGGAACCCCGGCCTGGGTGCACGGGACGGCCATGCGCTCCGAGCCGATCTTCCGCGCCGGGCGCGACACGGTCAGCCCGCAGGCCGGCATTGACTGTGCGGCCGACGTCTACCGTCAGGCGGGCATCGCCGACCCGCGGCGGCAGATCGACGTCGCCGAGACGTACGTGCCGTTCTCCTGGTACGAGCCGATGTGGCTGGAGAACCTGGGGTTCGCGGCGGAAGGGGAGGGATGGAAGCTCACCGAGTCGGGCGCGACGGCGCTCGACGGTGACATCCCGTGGAACGCCTCGGGCGGGGTGCTGTCGAGCAACCCGATCGGGGCCTCGGGACTGATCAGGTTCGCCGAGGCCGCGCTGCAGGTGCGCGGGATGGCGGGGGAGCACCAGGTGGACGGCGCCCGCACGGCACTCGGCCACGCGTATGGCGGGGGAGCCCAGTTCTTCGCGATGTGGATCGTCGGACGGGAGAGACCCTGATGGAGTTCAACCACGCTGACCTGTTCGAAGGGCTCGCCGACGCGATCGGGGACAGGACGGCCGTCGTCTGCGGCTCGGACCGGCGCACCTATGCGGAGCTGGAAGCCGAGGCCAATCGGCTCGCTCATTACCTCATGGACCTGGGCGTCCAGCCGGGCCAGCACGTCGGGCTGCACCTCTACAACGGCATCGAATACGTCGCGGGCCTGCTGGCCGCCTTGAAGATCAGGGCCGTGCCGATCAACGTCAACTACCGCTACGTCGAGGCCGAGCTGCTCTACCTCTACCGGGACTCCGACATCCGGGCGCTGCTCTACGACGTGGAGTTCGACGCGCGGGTGGCCGCCGTGGCAGGCGAGGCGCCGCTGCTGGAGCACCTCATCGCGGTGGGCGGGCCGTCGGCGATCGGCTCGGCGGTGCCGTACGAGACGGCTCTTGAACGCGGCAAGCCGGAACGGGGTTTCCCGCCGCGCTCGGGCCAGGACGTCTACATCATCTACACCGGCGGGACCACGGGCATGCCCAAGGGCGCGATGTGGCACGTCGAGGACCTGTTCATGGCCTTCGGCGGCGGCAACCCGTACGGCGAGCCGCGCGCCACCCCGCAGGAGGTGATCGACGAGGCCGTCAAGGCCGGTCCCATGGTGATGATGGCCGCGCCGCCGCTGATGCACGGAGCCGCGCAGATGGCCACGTTCATCGCCTGGTGTATGGGCGCGACCATGGTCTACGTGCGCCGCTTCGACGCCGAGGACGTATGGCGGGCGGTCGAGCGGGAGCGCGTGTTCACCATGAACATCACCGGCGACGCCATGGCCAGGCCCCTGGCCGAGGCACTGGAGAAGGACCGCTACGACGTCTCGTCGCTGTTCGTGGTCAGTTCGACCGGGGCGATCCTGTCGGGCGCGGTACGCGACCGGCTCCAGGAGCTGCTTCCGAACGTCATGATCCTGGACAGCTTCGGCTCCACCGAGTCCGGCTACACGGCGTCGGGCGTGGCCGGGTCCTCGCCGGAGAAGGGCCTGCGTTACCAGCCGAACTCCGTGGTCAAGCTGGCCGTGCTGGACGAGCGGCACCGGCCCGTCGAGCCCGGCTCCGGGCAGCTCGGGACCGTGGCCAGGGCGGGCCGGGTGGCGTTCGGCTACTACAACGACCCCGAGAAGACGGCCCGCACGTTCGTCACCGACGAGGAGGGCACGCGGTGGTTGCTGACCGGTGACCTGGCGGCCGTGGACACCGACGGGACCGTGAACGTGTTCGGCCGGGGCTCGCAGTGCATCAACACCGGTGGGGAGAAAGTGTTCCCCGAGGAGGTCGAGGCGGTGCTCAAGGGGCATCCGTCCGTGTTCGACGCCGTGGTGACCGGGGTGCCCGACGAGCGGTGGGGGAACAGGGTGGCCGCCGTGGTGGAGCCGCGGCCGGGCGTCGAAGTCACAGCCGAGGAACTGGACGCACACTGCAGGACGCTGCTGTCGGGGTACAAAGTGCCTCGTTCGTACGCGTTCGTGGAGCAAATGGTGCGCTCGCCGGCAGGCAAGGCCGACTACCGGTGGGCCCGCGAGACGGTGCAGGCGAGCGACGGCTAGAGCCCGTGTAGCTCCTCCTCCACCGCTGCCATCTCGTCGGTCCTGCCCGCCTTCTCCAGCAGCTTCAGCCTGCCCCGCAGCACGTCGCGGAGCAGGTCGGCGACGCCGTCCTGGGCGAGCAGGTCGCGCAGCAGCCCGGCCGAGACCCGCAGCGCGGCGTCGGCGGCGTCGTCCCTGCCCAGCTCCTGCTGGCAGAAGCCGAGCCTGGCGTGTGCCACGGCCCTGGGCAGCTCGTCCCGCGTCACCTGCGTGGCCCGGTGGAAGACGAGCCCGGCCTCCAGCGCCCGGCCCGCCTCCATGAGCGCGTCTCCGAGCATGAGCATCGCCCTGGACAGCAGCTCGCGCTGGATCGGGCTCCCCGGACCGGACTCCCGGTGCGCCCGGCTCCCGGAGCCGAACCGCCGCTCCACCGGGCCGAACCTCTCCAGCGCCGCGACCGCCTCCCGCAGCGGCTGGATCGCGTCGGCGGCCAGGTCCCGCATCCTGAGCGCGGAGGCCAGCGTGAGGCAGGCGCCCGCGCGGCTGATGTGCAGGGCCTGCGCGTTCATGCCTGTGATCAGCAGCTCGTCGTAGATCGCGATGGCCTCTCTGGCCCGGGACTCGGCTTCCGTGCCGCTGCGGCGGCGCGGCACCCTAGGACTCGTGCCGCCGTCCAGGCCGAGCAGGGGCAGCAGCTCGGAGCTCTGCGCGAGGGAGTCGGCGAGGACGGCCCTGTACGTGAGGTCGTCCGGCGACTGTCTGGCCTGCGGGATCAGGTCCTCGACGAGCGCGTTGGCCTCGGCCAGCTCGCCGAGCATCATGTGGCACCTGACGAGCCGCTGGGTGGCCAGCGCGTGCTTGACCGTGCCCGCCTCGTGCCCGGTGGCGGCGAGCCTGGCGTACTCGGCGGCCTCCTCGGGCCTCGCCGTCGCCAGGAGGTCGTCGGCGATCATCGCGGCGGCCTCCCGCTTCTTCGCCGGGTCGGTGTGGAGGTGCAGGGCCTCCACGAGGTGCGCCAGCGCCTCCTGCTCCCTGCCGAACGCCCGCAGCACCTGCCCGCGCACCTGGATCGCCTGAGCCCGCACGCCGGGCGGCTCCTGGCCCGCCTCCGCGGCCCGGTCCAGCTCGGCGAGCGACCAGGTGATCGCCTCCAGGGCGGCCTGCGGGCGGTCGAGCATGGCCAGGCTGGAGCCGAGCTGCGCGTACGTGACCGCGGCTACGGCCGGGTCGTCCAGCTCGTCGCAGAGGTCGGCGGCGCGCTCACAGTGCGCCAGGGCCTCGACGGGGCGGCCCTGCTCGAGCAGCTTGACGGCGTAGAGGTTGAGGGCCTCGGCCAGTTCCCCGCCCGGCTCGCCGGAGAGGAGGTCGATGGCCTGCTCCAGAACGGCGAGATCGCCATGCCCCAGCCGGGCGAGCGTGGCGAGCGCTGTGCCGAGCCGCCCGCGGTAGTCGCCGGAGAAGGCGGCCAGCCCCCGGTATACCCGCACGGCCAGTTCGGCGCCCGGCATCCGCATCAGAGACTGCCCGTACAGGTCGTGCACCTCGGCGCCGCCGTCACTGCTCAGCGGCACCTCCTGCTCCAGCGCTTCCGTGAACGACGCCAGCGCGGGCAGCAGCTCGGACATGTCGCCCGGGTAGGCGGCGACCTCTTCGACGAGGGTTCTGAGCACATCCGTCCCCGGCAGCGGCCGGATGTCGAGCAACTCGCGGTACAGGGTGACTCCGGCGGCGGGCCCTTCCTCCTCCACCCGCAGCCTGGCCAGCCGGGCCAGGGCCAGCAGATGCACGTCGACGAGGTCCGGAGGCGGGTACGGCAGCAACGCGGTGCCCTCGGCCAGCTTCGACCTGGCCGCGCCGGGGTCGTGCAGCTCGGACAGGCACAGGCCGCCGAGCTCCAGGCAGGTGGCGGTGAGCAGCCGGTTCGCCGCCTCAGGGTCCGCGGACATCACGTCGAGGGCTCGGGTGGCCGACTCCAGCGCGCCCTCGACGTTCTGCCCGGTGAAGCGGAGGCCACCCTGGAGCCGCAGTGCCCCGGCCAGGGCGCGCGGGGATGCGAGCCCCTCCGACACCAGCCCGGCGTAGAGCTCGACCAGCCGGTCGGCCACCGCCTCCGCCTCTGAAGGGCAGGCGGCGTCGGAGAGTGCGGCGGTCTCGAGGATCAACAGCTCGGCCAGCTCCT
This sequence comes from Nonomuraea sp. NPDC049784, assembly GCF_040659615.1. NCBI lineage: Bacteria > Bacillati > Actinomycetota > Actinomycetes > Streptosporangiales > Streptosporangiaceae > Nonomuraea > Nonomuraea sp. NPDC049784. The sequence goes on along the minus strand of NZ_JBFAMX010000056.1, from coordinate 552 downwards.
TACGGAACACCACGCTCGTCCCGGCCCGCGGCTCGTAGGACTCGATGGCCGTGAGCAGGTGGGGGAGGGCCTCCCTGTGCCGCCCGAGGCCCACCAGCGCCCGGCCGAGCGCCGCCGCCACCATCCCCACGGCGATCGCGTGCGGTCGCTCAGGACCCGCGGACCCCTGCAGCGGCGCGTCGGGTACGGGATGGCGTCGCAGCAGCTCGGCCGCCTGCCTCGCGAGCACGAGCCCGTCTCCGGCCCGTCCCACGTCCGTCCAGGCCCTGGCGAGCACGGCCTGTGCGGAGATGTAGGCGTGGATCTCCGGCGTGCCGCCGTTCTCGGCGGCCTCCCTGCACTCCGCCAGCTGCCGTTCCGCTCCGGCCACGGCCTCCGCCGATTGCGCGGTGACCAGCGCCAGCAGCCACGGCCGCCCACCGGCGTGGGGGGGCGCCCGGCGCCGCCCGGGCCCCCCCGCCCCCCCCCCCCTCCCGGGGCCCCGGTGGGGGGCGGGCCGGGCGGCCCCCCCCGCGAGAAACACGGCGGCCCGGCGCCCCCGGCGCCCCCGGG
>NZ_JBFAMX010000055.1:0-34165 GCF_040659615.1 Nonomuraea sp. NPDC049784 | reverse complement strand
CCTTGCCGACGTCGCCGTAGCCGCAGACCACGGCCACCTTGCCGCCGATCAGCACGTCGGTGGCGCGGTTGAGGCCGTCGATGACGGAGTGGCGGCAGCCGTACTTGTTGTCGAACTTCGACTTGGTGACCGAGTCGTTGACGTTGATGGCCGGGAAGAGGAGCTGGCCGTTCTTGTGCATCTCGTAGAGGCGGTGCACGCCGGTCGTGGTCTCCTCGGTGACGCCCTTGATGCTCTCGGCGATCGCGGTCCACTTCTTGTCGGCGCCGACCGTGCGGGTGAGCAGGTCGATGATGACGTGCCACTCCTCGGGGTCCTCAGCGGTGGCCGGCGGCACGGCGCCCGCCTTCTCGTACTCGGCGCCCTTGTGCACCAGCAGCGTGGCGTCGCCGCCGTCGTCGAGGATCATGTTGGGGGTGCTGCCGTCAGGCCACGTGAGGGCCTGCTCGGTGCACCACCAGTACTCCTCCAGCGTCTCGCCCTTCCAGGCGAACACCGGCACGCCCTGCGGGTCCTCAGGGGTGCCGTCGGGGCCGACGACCACCGCGGCGGCGGCGTGGTCCTGAGTGGAGAAGATGTTGCAGCTGACCCAGCGGACCTCGGCGCCGAGGGCGATCAGCGTCTCAATGAGGACGGCCGTCTGGATCGTCATGTGAAGGGAGCCCATGATCCTCGCACCGCGAAGGGGCTGTGAGGCCGCGTACTCCTTTCGGATCGCCATGAGGCCGGGCATCTCGTGCTCGGCGAGCCGGATCTCCTTGCGGCCGAAGTCGGCCAGTGAAAGGTCTGCGACCTTGAAGTCCATCGGGGTTCCCCTCGCGACGCGGATGGTTTGTCGGCAACGAGTTTAGGCGGCCCTTTGGTGGGGTCGCATCTTTAGGCGCACAAAGCTGACGCAAGAATGTAAGGATGCGCATCACAGAGGCCGCCAAGCGGCTCGGCATGTCCCCGCGAATGCTCCGATACCGGGAGGCACTTGGTCTGCTGCCACCGGTGCGGGAGCAGGGGGCGCACCGGCGGTTCGGTCCAGAGGAGCTGGCCGCGGTGGCGCAAGGGGTGGAGCTGGAGAAGCGGTTCGACGTCTCGCCGGCCGAGCTGGCGTTCGCGCTGCGGGCGCTGACCGAGCCCACGGTGGCGGCGGCCGTGCGGGACCTCGGGGTTCGGATCGGGCGCATCCAGGTGCCCCGCCGGGCACTGGACTTCGAGAAGGAGAAGGCGCTTCGCCTGCTCCGCCCGCCCGGCCGCTGACGCCTCAGCCCCTTACGGGCCCTCGCTCCTCTCGAGCGGCTTGATCCCACGTCCACCAGCGTGCCCCCACCCCCCATGCGCGGCCACCCGTAGAGGACCCCACTCCGCGCGGGAAACCCTCTGGCCGACCCCGCTCAGGCGGCCGGGGTGGCGAGCTGCTGGGCCAGCCAGGGCAGGGCCTGCGGGAGCTCCCGGTTCCAGGTGTTGAAGTTGTGGCCGCCGCTGGGCAGGAACAGCGACGACGCCCGCATCGGCGGCTTCACCGCGCCCAGGAACCGCACTGTCGCGGGGTAGTCGCTCTCGCCCTTCTTGCTGCTGGTGACGAGCACGTTCACGGGAGGCGCGGGCAGGTTCGCCAGCCGCCACATGAGGTCGTTGCGCTGCTCGACCGACTTGTCCCGCTGGAACAGGTCACCAGTGGTGCGGTCGATGATCGTCTTGAAGTAACCCGACAGCGAGACCGCCGCGGAGAACTGCTCGGGATGGCTCATGACGATCTTGAGTGCGCAGTAGCCGCCGGTCGAGCCGCCCAGGATCCCCCACGAGTCCCGTCCCGAGGCCACCCGGTAGTGAGCGATCACGTCCTGTTTGACATCGTTCGCGAAGTACGACTGCACCTGCGGCCCTCGCGGCACATCCACGCACTCGGTGTCGCGCGGCAGCACCACGCTGGGCCGCATCATGACCAGGATCGTGGGCTTGACCTGGCCCTCGGCGATCGCCTTCGCCATCCGCCCCGGCAGGTCGAGCCGGGTCATGAGGTTGCGGGGGTCGCCCGGGTAGCCGGTGAGGGCGATGATCGCCGGGAAGTGCTCCGTCTTGTGCTCCAGATACGCCGATGGCAGGAACACGTACGCCTCCTCACTCAAGCGCGTGGACTGGCCCGGCATGATCACCTGCTCGATCCGCCCGCCCGGCACCGGGCGGCTGCTGAGCACCTGCAGCCCCGTGGCGGCGATCGTGATCGGCGCCGTCGCCGTGTCGGTGCCCAGCAGGTCGCTCCAGGAGCTGTAGAAGCCGAAGTACGAGTTCGTCGCCAGCCCCAGGGCGGCCAGCGTGAGCACCTGGCAGGCGGCCAGCAAGCCCACCCGGCCCAGCACGGCCCGCCAGCTCCTCGCGCTCAGCCTCGGCCAGAGCCACACCGTCGCCACCAGCGCCACCACCGCGAGCACCGCCGTCGTGACCAGCAACCCGATTGAGGTGAGTCCCATGAGGTATGGAATACATGCCTGCGCGTAAGCACAGAGTTAACACGCTGATTACCACGCGGGGTCTTCAATGCGAGTTGTGAAGCGTTCCTGGATCCCTGCCGTCGCCGGTTACGCGTCGTTGGCGATCGGCCTTCTGGACATCGGCAAGGCCGTGTTCCCCCATTTCGAGCACACCAGGATGGGCGAGTGGTCCGACCTCTTGCCCGGCATCGTCTCGACCGTCGCCAGGGCATCCTCACTGGTCGTCGGCATCATGCTGGTGATGATCGCGCACGCGCTGCGCCGGGGGAAGGTGCGGGCCTGGCGCGCGGTCGTGGTCCTGCTGCCGGTGAGCGCCGTCATGAGCTTCGTCCACCTGCGCCCCACCTCGGCCGTGATCAGCCTCGCCCTGCTGGCCGTGCTGGTGGTGGGCAGGCGCGAGTTCTCCGCGCTCTCGGATCCGCGCTCGCGCTGGCGGGCCCTGGGCAACCTGCTCGTGCTCGGCGCCATCGACACGGGCCTCGGCTATGCGATCATCAGTGCCCGGCCCCATGTGCTCGCGGGCCATCCGAGCGTGCTCGACCGCCTCGAACACGTCTACCTGGGCCTTGTGGGAATCGAGGGACCGGTCACGTTCACCGTCGAGCGGGTCTCCGACCTGGTCTACTTCTCTCTGCTGGCGCTCGGAACGCTCACCGCCGTCACCACGCTCTACCTGGCCCTGCGCCCTGAACGCCCGGTCGCGGAGCTCACCGAGGACGACGAGCGGCGCCTGCGCGGCCTGCTCGCCCAGCACGGCGAACGCGACTCGCTCGGCTACTTCGCGCTGCGGCGGGACAAGAGCGTGCTGTTCTCCCCCTCGGGGAAGGCCGCCATCGCCTACCGGGTGGTGTCCGGGGTCATGCTGGCCAGCGGCGACCCCATCGGCGACCGCGAGGCCTGGCCCGCGGCGATCAAGGTGTTCATGAACGAGGCCAGGCGGCACGCCTGGGTGCCCGCCGTCATCGGCTGCGGCGAGACCGGCGGCGAGGTGTGGACCCGTGAGGCCAGGATGTCCGCGCTGGAGATCGGCGACGAGGCCGTGATCGACGTCGCCGACTTCACGCTGGAGGGCCGCGCGATGCGTAATGTCCGGCAGATGGTCAACAGGACCGAGCGGGCCGGCTACACCTGCCGCGTGCGCCGCACCGCCGACCTGACCGAGGAGGAGAGGGAGCGCATCCGGCAGGCCGCCGACTCCTGGCGCGGCACCCAGACCGAACGCGGCTACTCCATGGCGCTCGGCCGCTTCGGCGACCCTGTGGACGGCGACTGCCTGGTGTGCACCGCCCACAAGGACGGCGAGCTCAGCGCCGTGCTGCACTTCGTGCCGTGGGGACCGCACGGCATCTCACTCGACCTCATGCGGCGCGACCGCGACGCCGAGCCCGGGCTCAACGAACTGCTGATCGCCAAGACCCTCCAGGCTGCGCCCGCCCTGGGCATCAGGCAGGTCTCGCTGAACTTCGCCATGTTCCGCGCGGTCCTGGCCCGCGGGGAGCGCCTCGGGGCCGGCCCGGTGCTGCGCGCGTGGCGGGCGCTGCTGATCTTTCTGTCGCACTGGTTCCAGATCGAGTCGCTTTATCGGTTCAACGCCAAGTTCCGGCCGATCTGGGAGCCCCGCTTCGTGGTCTATCCGAACGCCCGCGACCTGCCGCGCATCGGGGTCTCGGCGCTGCAGGCCGAGGCGTTCATCACCCTGGGCGGCTCCCATTGGCTTCGTCTGCGCCTTCCCGGGCTGCGTCCGGCCCGGCTCACCTCATGACCCCGCCCCCCGTACTTCGGCGGGGTCCTTGAGTGAACGGCTCAGCTCGAGGTGGCCTCGGAGGGCGAGCCGGACGGGGTGGCGCGGAGACGGTCCAGGTCGGGCTCCAGGTAGATGACGCGGGCGATCGGCACGGCGTCGCGGATGCGGCGCTCGGCCTCGTCGATGCCATGTGCGACCTCGGCGGCCGTGTCGTCGCGAGCCACTGCGATCTTCGCCGCCACCAGCAGCTCCTCCGGCCCCAGGTGCAGCGTGCGCATGTGGATGATCCTGGCCACCTCGGGCGTGCTCTCCAGGGCGGTCCGGATCCGCGCCTCCATCTCGGGCGTGGCGCCCTCGCCGACGAGCAGCGACTTGGTCTCCATGGCCAGCACGATCGCGATCGCGGCCAGCAGCACGCCGATCATCAGGGTGCCGATGCCGTCCCAGACGCCGTCGCCGGTGATGACCGCCATCGCCACGCCGAAGAGCGCGAAGATCAGACCGAGCAGCGCGCCGAGGTCCTCAAGCAGGATGACCGGCAGCTCGGGCGACTTGGACCGGCGGACGAAGGCCACCCACGACTGCTTGCCGCGTAGCCCGTTCGACTCCTTGATCGCCGTACGGAACGAGAACCCCTCGGCGATGATCGCGAAGATCAGCACCGCGAACGCCCAGATCGGCGACTCCACCGCCTGCGGTTCGGAGATCTTGTGGACACCCTCGTAAATCGAGAACGCCGCGCCGATCGTGAACAGCACCACGGCCACCACGAAGGCGTAGAAGTAACGTTCGCGGCCGTAGCCGAAGGGATGCTCCTTGGTGCTGGCCCTGGCCGCCCGCTTGCCGCCGATCAGCAGCAGCACCTGGTTGCCCGAGTCGGCCACCGAGTGGATGCCCTCCGCCAGCATCGAGGAGGACCCTGTGAAGAAGGCGGCCACGAATTTGCACACGGCGATTGCCAGGTTCGCGGACAACGCCGCAATGATCGCTTTCGTTCCGCCGCTCGCGCTCACCGATCTTCTCCAGTCATAAAGATCACGTACAAAGGCCTGAAAAGGGATCCTATTGCGAAATTCTGGCCTTCAGCTCAGTGATCGCCGACACGGGGGTCGGATCGATGGCGTATCCCAGCGCCAGGTACGTGCTCGCGTAGTCGCCGAGCGCGATCAGCGTGGCCACCCGTTCCAGCGGGTGCACGCCCTCTGCCGTGAGCTCCGTCACCGGCACGTCGCGCTCGTTCGCGACCCGTATCGACGCCTCGCGGCGCCGCGCCACCTGAGGGTGTTCATCGACGTCGCGCAGCACGACGAGCCTGAGCGTGCGCCCGGCCGTGTCGGCGAAGATGTCGCGCTCGGCCAGCGGCCCCTCGAAGGCCGAGATCTGGTTGTGGTCGACCTCGGGCAGCTCGCCGTAGATGGCGGGATATTTCGCGTTCGTGTTGAGCTGGCAGGCCAGCCGGTACGCCGCCACCGCCGCCGCGGCCGACGACCCCCAGATCATCGGCACGCTCTCGGCCAGGTCCATGGCCAGCGACTTGCCCGGGTTGATGAACGACTCGCTGGACGGCCTGCACCGGTGTGCCATGTCCTCCAGCGTCTTGGCCACCCGTTCGAACAGCTCGGCGTCGGCCTGGACGAGCCGCAGCCCTGCCGCGGCCACGATGAGGGGCATGGCCAGCAGCCAGAGGTTCGCCCTGGACTGGCCGGTGATCGGCACCGGGACGTACGTCGCCGACGCCTGGGTGGCGATGGCCTCAAGCGGGGAGCCCGGAGCGCCCACGCCGAGCAGCGTGCAGCCGCGCCGCACGGCCTGGGTGGCGACGGACAGCGTCTCCTCGGCCGCACCGGAGCCGGAGACGGCGATGACCAGGTCGGTGGCGCCCACCCAGCCGGGGAGCTGGTAGGAGCGCAGCGGCACGATCGGCAGCGGCGCGCCGTTGCCGACGACCGCCGCGAGGATGTCGCCCGCGATGGCCGAGCCGCCCACGCCCGCGACCACGATGGCACGAGGGCGCCCGTGGCCGGTCAGGCGACCGACGACCTCGGCCTCGACGGCGGTGCGGTAGCCGGTGCGTACGTGGGCCGCTGACGCGGCGACCGCCGGCAGCATCCCGCCCGGATCGGCCTCGCTGAGGTGACGCTGGTCGTCGAGCCGCTCGGGCTCCCAGGTCACGGCTTCCTGGCCTCGTCGACGAGCAGGACGGGAATGTCATCCCGTACCGGATAGATCAGGCCGCAGCCCGTGCAGGCCAGCTCCTCGGTCTCGGTCTCGGCACGCAGAGGAGCCTTGCACGCCGGACAGGCCAGGATCTCCAGCAGCCAGTCGTCGATCTTCACTCTGACACCCTTCCCACGATGGCGAGGACCTCGTCCCTGATCGCCTTCATCTCGGTCTCGTCGGCCGCCTCGGCGTTCAGCCTGAGCAGCGGCTCGGTGTTGGAGGCCCGGAGGTTGAACCACCAGCCGGGCCCGGTCACGGTCAGCCCGTCGAGCTCGTCGAACTCTCCCCGTCCGGTGAACGCCTCCCGCACGCGGCGCAACGCGTCGCCCTGGTCCGCCACGGCGCTGTTGAGCTCGCCCGAGGCGTGATAGCGGGAGTAGACCTCCAGCACCTCCGACAGCGGCCGCTCCTGCTCGCCGAGCGCGGCCAGCACGTGCAGCGCCGCCAGCATGCCGGAGTCCGCGAACCAGAAGTCACGGAAGTAGTAGTGAGCCGAGTGCTCGCCGCCGAAGACGGCTCCCGTCCGGGCCATCTCGGCCTTGATGAACGAGTGCCCGACCCGCGTACGCACGGGCACGCCGCCGTGCTCGCGCACGATCTCGGGAACCGCGAGCGACGTGATCAGATTGTGAATGATCGTCGCCCCCGGATATTTGGCCAGCTCCCGCGCCGCGACCAGTGCCGTGACAGCCGACGGGGAAACCGACTCTCCACGCTCGTCGATCACCCAGCACCGGTCGGCGTCGCCGTCGAACGCCAGCCCGATGTCGGCCCCGCTCTCGACCACGGCCCGCTGGAGGTCGACGAGGTTCTGTGGCTCGATGGGGTTGGCCTCGTGGTTGGGGAAGTCGCCGTCCAGCTCGAAGTAGAGCGGGGTCAGCTCGATCGGCAGGCCCTCGAACACGGCGGGCACAGTGTGTCCGCCCATGCCGTTGCCCGCGTCCACGACGACCTTGAGCGGCCTGATGCGCGTGAGGTCGACGAGCGTGCGCAGGTGGTCGGCGTAGCCCTGCAGCAGATCCTTCTCGATCAACGACCCGCTGGGCGTGGCGGCGACCCCCACCAGCTCGGCGGCCCTGTCGCGGATCTCGCGCAACCCCGTGTCGCCGCCGATCGGGACGGCACCGGACCGGCACATCTTCATGCCGTTGTAGCGCGCGGGGTTGTGGCTGGCGGTGAACATCACGCCGGGCAGCCCAAGGCTCCCGCTGGCGTAGTAGAGGAGATCGGTGGAGCCGAGCCCCGCGTGCACCACATCGGCGTCTCGCGAACGGGCGCCCCGGATGAACGCGTCGGCCAGCGGCACGGACGACTCGCGCATGTCGTGCGCGACGACGACGGACTCGGCCCCCGTGACTTCGACGAAGGCCGCCCCTACGGCCTCGGCGGTCGGCTCGTCGAGCTCATCGGGCACCACCCCGCGAACGTCGTACGCTTTGAAGATCTTGGCGAGGTCGCCCACTCTCCAGCTCCGCCCCTAGGTCGTTTCTCCGTGCTCATCGAGCGTCTTTCGTCAGCTTAGCGATCCTGGGCAGGACATAGGGTCCCCGAACGTTTCCCATCATCGCGGGAGGGCAGGGGCGTGCCGGCCGGGATCGCTCTCTGATCAGCGGCACGTGTCCGGCCTCAGTCGCGTGACGACCGAGGCACGCCTGGAGTCGCGCGGCCTACCGGTCGCGGTGCTGCTGGGCCGACCGCAGAACGCGCAGATGGCCCCTGCGGCCGACTTCGACGCCCTGACCGACCGGCTCACCGCCACCGGACGGCGTGGGCCGCGCGGCCTCTCTGACCGCGTTGGCCAGCGCCTCGAGATCGTCGGAACTCGGGGAGGCACCGTCCGTGGGCAGCCGTACCACCTCCCAGCCGCGGGGAGCGGTCAACCGCTCGGCGTGTTCGGCGCACAGGTCGTAACAGTGTGGCTCCGCGTACGTCGCCAGAGGGCCGAGAACAGCGGTCGAGTCGGCGTATACGTACGTGAGCGTGAAGACGGCAGGCTGACTGCAGGCGGTGCGGGAACAGCGGCGGACGGGGCTCACGGAGGGACCGTATCTGGTAAGAGTGCGAGGCGCCACTATCTGAGCGCTCTTAACGAGCGTGTCGCCACAATTCGGACACCTGTCGCAGCCTTTCCACCCACATGCCCCGAAGACTCCAGACCCGGAAACCCCGAAATCAACGGGCGATCACGTCTCCTCGGCACGGCGCGCGAGCCCTATTCCGGGCATACGTTCCACATCATCTCCACTGCCCGCAATCCACCTCCTTGCGACCCCGTCACAGACGACCGCTGCAACGCGGAAACATGCATTTCGGGATGACACCACTCCCCAGAGCCACCGGCCGAGACCCTTAGACTTGCTGTCGTGACTCAGAAGCGCGGTCCCAGACGGCGCGATCGCCACGGTCGCGGCCTCCGCGGCCCGCTCGCCCCCTCCCACGTGCCCATGGCCAAGTCCCGCAGCGAACGCTTCGACGATCTCGTGCTGGACGCGGTGGACCGGCTACGCCCCCGCTGGGAGCGCCAGCTGTCGGCCGTGGAGTTCGCGGTGGAGGAGGTCCCACCGCTCAGCGAGCTGGGCGACGGGCCCAGTCTGAGCTCGGACCCGATCCCGTTCGGCCGCGCGGACGCGGCAAGCGGCCAGAAACCGGCGTCGATCGTGGTGTACAGGCGGCCGCTGGAGGCCAGGGCAAGAGACCGGGACACCCTGGGCGCCATGGTCCACGACACGGTGGTGGAACAGGTGGCCACCCTCCTGGGCCTCTCCCCGGAAACCGTCGACCCCGGCTACGACGACCGCGGCTGACCCCGGCCCAACCGCACGGTCCTCCGCATGGGGTGACGCTTCGCGCAAGTCGGGTCCCCGCGCCCCTCGGACGCAACCCCGATCACCACACGGCTAAAGATGCCCGACCATGCAGCTCATGAGTTGAGCATGCTCTAGAAGCTGGATGACGCTCCTGCGTCCGGTAGTCAGGCAGAGCGGGAACGTGCTGTTTGCCAGTGATCAAGAATCATTGGTGGCGTTCGTCCGCACGTGCAGGTGCCCCTCGGTTGGGAAGACGGGGAGCTGGGCTGGAAGTACGGAGCACAGGACGTATCGGCATTTCTCTGCCACGCGGCAGGAGCCATGGTTGGCCGAGGCATGAAGCAGGTCGAGGCGGGCCAGAGGCATCACGCGCTGCGAGCCCAGCGCCCACCGCGACACGGCCTCAAGGGCGCGGGGAGCGATTCCTCGGCCTCGGGCCTCAGCCGATGTCCAGTAACCCACCTCTGCCGAGGCACTGTTGGGATCGACGTCTCCCTTGACCACAACGTGGCCGACTGGATGGCCGGCATCACTCGTGTCGCCGCCGCACTCCAGAATGGCGAAGCTGAATCGGACGCCGGCCGCCCACCCTTCGTTCTGATCATCGATCCATCGACGGGCGTCTGCCTCGCTGACCAGGGAAGTGGTCAACCAGCGACGCAGGAGTGGATCACGATGAGCCGTCACGAGAGCCACCGCATCCTCAGCGCGCCACGGTCGAAGACACAATGCCGACGCGGACACAGTGGCTTCTACGGACAGCATGACGGTCATAAGGATCCTTGAGCGCAATATGGAGACAGCGCACTATTTCATACTGAAGTCCCCGCTCCCGGGTGAAGCGTCGGAGCTGACGTCTCATGGACAGGTGCGTTGGCAATCCATCGACCGGTCCCCCAGCACTGGTGCAGCGCCGCGTTAGTCCTTGAGGACTTGCTGCCAGGCCGCAGGCGCGGTCCAGCGCCTCTTCCGGGCTTCCGGCGTGGAATCCGGAGAGCTGGTAGCCGTCGCGGCCGGCCAGCCGGTCCACTCCGGCCTGATCGCCGACCTTGAGCAAGGCCACTACTTTCACGCCGCTGCACTAGGCGTGCCAGAGGGCGGCAAGCTGCCGGGTGGCCAGTCGGGACGGTATGGCGCGTAGCAACATGTCGCGCAGCCACGCGGCGATGCCGGTCTGGGAGGTCAGCCGCGATTGCCGGGACGCCGCCTGCATGATGCGGTTGGCGCTGGGCCTGCGCTCGGCGTCGTAGCGCAGGAGCCGCTGGGCGACGTCCGACGGCTCGGCATTGGTCAGGTGGCGGGTTAGTACGGCCGCGTCTTCGAAGGCCTGGCTGGCGCCCTGGCCGAGGTCGGGTGGCATGGCGTGCGCGGCGTCGCCGAGGAGCGCGATCCTGCCGGCCGCGAACGAGGGCAGGGGTTCGGCCAGGCGGGCGATCGGGTCGACGTAGATGTCGGCGGGTGGGGTGGCCTCGATCAGTGCTGTGACGAGGGGGTGCCAGTCGGCCATCAGGGACAACATCTGCCGGCGGGCCTCGTCCGCGCCGGGCGGCGTGCCGTGCAGGACGGAGTCGGTGAACCAGTACAGGCGGTCCTCACCGACGGGGAACAGGCCGAACATCGCCCCACTGCGGCGGTCGACCAACTGGCTGGCGAGCAGGTCCGGTGCCAGGCCGGGAGGACGGGGCAGCATGCCGCGCAGGTCCATCCGGCCGGTCCGCCGCAGCCCGGGGTGGCCGGGAAAGAGCTGTGCGCGCAGCTTGCTGGCGATGCCGTCGGCCGCGATCACAGCGTCCGCTCTCGCGACGGGGTTTCCGTCGCTGATCACGGTCACCTCGGTGGGGTCGGGCTCCAGGCGCTCGACCGGGGTCGCGGTTCGCACCAGGTCGGGGGGCAGCGGGGCGCGTAGTGCCCGGTGCAGTTCCGCTCGGTCGATGATGGCGGGCGTCCCGACCTCCTGCTGTGCCTGGATCGGATCGGTGATCAGCAGCGGCCGTCCGCGCCAGTCCCGCAACCCCGCGCGGGTCGCATGCATGACGTGCCCGCGAACGTCTTCAGCCAGCCCCAGCGCGTCCAGCGCGCGGAGCCCGTTGGGCATGACCACGATCCCGGTGCCCGCTTCCCGGAGCTCGGCCCCCCGTTCGAAGAGTGTCACCTCGTGGCCCAGGCGATGCAGCCCCACCGCGGCCGCCACTCCTCCCAGCCCGGCGCCGACCACCACGATCCTCATGAGACCTCCTCGCCGTTTACTACGATCGTACTAGTACGACTATTGGTAGCATGGCCGTATGCCGCCCACCAATCCGGCCCGTCGCCAAGCTCTGGCCGATGCCGCCATCGAGCTGCTGGCGTCCTCGGGCGTGCACGGACTGACCCATCGCGCGGTGGAGAAGGCAGCGGACCTCCCGACGGGAACGGCCTCGAACTACTTCCGCAGCCGGGAAGCGCTGCTGGTGGCCGCCGCCGAGCGCATCGCCGAGCTGCATCACGCCGACACCGACCGGGCCATCGAGCAGCCCACGACGCTGGTCGACCTGCTGACGGAATCGCTGCTCACAGCGGCGACCACCCTGCGCACCCGCTATCTGGCGATCTTCGAACTGCAACTGGAGGCCGCGCGCCGGTCGGCGCTCGCCTCGGCGCTCGCGGGCCTGCAGGACACGGCGCTGCAAGTCACCGCCGGGCACCACGACAAACTCGGCCTCACCATTCCACGCGAGAAGATCCCCGCCCTGATCGCGCTCTACGGGGGTGCGCTGTTCACCCTGGTCAGCGCGCCGCCAGGGAGCGTCAGCAGGGACGTCGTACAGAACGTGGTTCAGGTCATCGTGTACGGGTGTGCTGACGCATCCAGAGATGCGTCGTAACCACGCCCATCATCAGCGAGCCCGCCGGTCAGTAAGCCGTCACGAGAACGGCTCATCCGCCGGGGCGGTGTGGACGGTTCAGCCTGCCAGTGGCAGTGCTTCCAGTCGAGTCCGTCGGCTTCCAGTGTGCTACTTGATCCGTTCGAGCAGATGAACGGTGACGCTGTCCCCCGCCTCCTTGCCGATCAGCTTCCGGAGGTCGCTCTTCACGGGCAGCATGTGCGTTCCATCGCCCAGTGGCATGAAGGAGCTCTGGAACGGGTGACCATCGATGGTCCCCCGGATCTTCACCAGTCCCCGAGTCCCGAAGAGCTCGGCGGAGCCGGCCATCACCACATACGTCCACGCCCCCTTGTCGGCGCTCGTCACCAACGTCGTGGTGAACTCCTTGTCGAGCTCGCGAGCCACGTCGTTCGCTCGTGCGACAGCACTCATCGCGGGTTCTCCTCTCCCCTATCGGCTATTCGACGATCTCGAGCCCGTTGCCGTCCGGGTCGCGCAGGGCGAACATCGGCGGGATGCCCTCCCACATCAGCAGCTCGCCCACGTCGACCCCGCGTGCCACGAGCTCCTTGTGCAGGGAGGCAGCGTCCGCCGTGGTGAGCCGGATGCCCGTCTCGACGCCGACGGTCTTCCCGGGGGCTGCCGGGAGGAGTGCGATCGAGGTCGCTCCCGGCGGCGCGACCTCGATCCATCGCCCACCCAGCTGCTCTACGGGCGCGTCCAGCCGCTTCTCCAGCCCCAGCGTGCCCACGTAGAACTCGACCGCGCGATCCTGGTCGGTGACGGGGACACCGATGGTCCTGACGCCGGTGATCGCGGTCCTCACTCGCTCGCCCACTTCGGGCCTCCTGTCGTTCGGCTCACTTGGTTGGACTCGCGAGCCGCCCGAAACTCATCGCGGGGCCGAGGTGCTATCTCGGCCCCGCGGATCGTCTTCGAAGAAACCCATCAAGATGGCCGCCGGTTCGTGGGTAGCCGGACCTTACCGGCGGTCATGACGCGTCCCTTTCCGCGTGCTGGTGGCGGATGGTGAGCGTGTTCCACAGCAGTACGGCTTTGGCGTAGACGCCTCTGCCGGTCTCCTCGTAGCCGTCGCCCGCTCGGCGCAGGATGAAGTACTGGCCGGCTTCGGAACACAGCTGATACTTGTCGCAGCAGGACACTGCGACCACCCGCAGGCGCGGGCCATGTGGGATGTGCGGTTCCCAACGGTGCATTCAGCTCACTCTCGGGACGCGGCGGCAGGACCGATTGGTATGGGGCGCCGCCGCGCCTGCTCAGGAAGCGGTCGTTTTAAGCCTCTGGTGGATGGGATTTGGTCCTCCGGGATGAGACGGGATATGGGATGTTCCCAGGCACGACGTTGCATCCGTGTGCGTTGAACCAGTCCGCTGGGCGCACGACTCGCGCTGTCAAGGCGCGACGACGCGGGCGGTGTCGGTCAAGGGTGGGAGGAGTGTCCACATTCGGGCTGGGGCCAGGGGTTGGGCCGTGATCAGGAGGCCGGTCTTCAGGCGGTCCTCCACCACCCTCGCCCCGTACACCTCCCCGGACACCGGAGTGACCGCCAGCGCGAAATCACCCTTCGCCTTGAGCTTGACGTTCTTGGTCCGGCCCTCCCGCAGCTCCACCTCGAACGGCTTGTCCGGCGTCCCCTTCCCCGGCATCACCTGGACCCGTACCTTGCCCGGTCCTCCGAGCGCGGTGAGCACCAGTCGTGTGCCCGCGCCGTTGCGGGCCACCGTGCTGCCCAGGTCCAGGGGTGGGGTGCCGGCGGTGAAGGCGACGTCGGAGCGCTCGCCCGTGCCGGTGATGATCAGACCGGCCACGATCGGGGTCGAGGACGTCAGCACCAGGGCCGCAGAGGAGCCGCCCACGCCCGTGGTGACGTCCAGGGAGACCACGCTTCCCGCGGGCACGTCCAGGGACTCGCGGCCCTTCATGGCGTACTGGGCGTCCTCGCTCACCGCTTTGATCCGCACCAGAGCGTCGGCCTCGCCGGGCGCCGCGACCAGGAGCTCGCGGCGGCCGCCTCCTCCGGGGATTCCGGGTACGACGACGCGGGTGGCGGGCGGGGCGGCGGCGGGTAGCCAGTCGACGCCTCCGGTCTCCAGGGTGGTCCTGGCGACCACCGCGAGCCGGCCGAAGACGGTGGTGACGCTCACCGCCATGATGTCCGCTGACGGGGCGAGGGTCTTGAGGTCGATCTCCCGGTGTTCACCTGGCGCGATCTCCAGCCCCGTGCCCTTGTCGCCCGAGATCGGCCCCTCCGCCGCGTAGACCTGTACGTCCGCGAGAGCCGGCGCCTTGTCGGCGTTCGTGAGGTGCAGGCGCACGTCGGCGTTGGCGGGCCCGGGGCCCACCAGCCAGGTCGCGGGAGCGGGCTCAGTACAGCGGACTCCCGAGAGGCCGCGCTCCGCGCCCTCGGTGACGCGGGTGAGGTAGCCGGCCTCGAGCCCGGCGGGGCCGTTGGTCACGTACGGCTTTGTGTTCGTCACCTTCTCTTGGGTCAGCGTGCCGGGCAGGTAGACGCTGACCTGCTCGCCCTTGAGACCTGGGCATACGGCGGTGACCGACGCGACGGGCACCTTCCGAGGTCCCTGCTGCGACGGCGCGTGCGCCGGAGGGGCCGGTCTGGTGACGAACGCGACGCCGTACAGGGCCGCCAGAGCGACGACGACCAGCGCCAGCAGTCCGAACCGGTTCTCCACGAAGGCCTTCATGATCCACCACCGGCCCGAACCGCGCCGAACGTCCTCACGACGCACCCGCCGGCACAGCGGCAGGTGACGCGACGCCCTCGGGGGCGTTCTCGCGCCGCCCGGGCGCCGCCAGCACGGCCGCGGCCAGCACCAGCGCTCCCTGCGCCCACAGCCAGGGCGTGTGCAGGGCGCTCGCCGGCTGGGCGGGAACGCGGGTGACAGGCTCGACCAGGCGCCACAGCCCGCCCGCCGCCGACAGGCTCATGCGTTCCAGCGACGGCTGCGAGTCGAGGGTCCTGATCACTTCGGGTGAGACGGGCGGTGCCACGGCCACCATCCCCACGCCGAGCCGGGCCAGCGTGGCCGCGTCCCCGCCGCGCCCGCCGATCAGGCCCTCCGCCGCCGTCGCCAGGCGGGTGCGGGCCTCGGACGCGGTGGGGAGTTCGGATTCGCCGATCAGCGGCGTGCGGCCGTGCAGCACGGTGAACGAGGACCCCTTGATCACCAGCGTCCGTTCCCCATTCGCGGTAAGGGTCGTCGCCAGCGCGGGCAGCGCGTCCGGCGCGTCGCCCACGAGCGGCCCCCGCACACCGTTCAGAACCCAGTAGCCGGCGGCCAGCAGCGGCGTGCTGAACGCCACCGCCGTCACCACGACGGCCCCCAGCCGCCGCAGCCCGCCCCCGGCACGCAGTTCGGCGAGCCGGTGGGCGGTCAGGCCCACGAGAACCACGAGCCCGGTGCCCGCGAACGCCAGCGGCACCCCGGGCCAGGCCGGGGAGCCCTCGACGGTGAAGCGGCTGACCAGGATCGCCGCCAGCACCCCGTACAGGGTGACGCCCCAGCCGATGGCGACGATCATGCGCTGGCGGCGCATGAGGAGCGCGGCCAGGGCCGTGGCCACCAGGCCCCCTGCCACCCAGAACGGCGGCAGCCCCGGCCCTCCGGGGTTGAGCGCCAGCAGCGACTCGGGCGCCAACCCCGCGTCCACCAGCGTGGGATCGCGCAGGCCCGCTTCCAGCAGGATCCTGCCAGGGGAGGCCACCAGATCCGCCAGCCACGGGAACAGCAGCGCCACCGGCACCACGAGTGCGATGGCCATCGAGGTCACCACGCCGCGGAACGCCACGGCCGCCAGCACCCCCAGCACGGCGAGGAGCGGGTAGACCAGCGGCACGAACGCCGTGCCCACGGCCAGCAGCAGCCCGAGCCCCCACGCGGCGCGGCGGGCGCGGCGCCGGTCTCGGGACAACATCACCGTCCCGAGCCAGGCGTAGACCGGCACCAGCACGAACACCACGGCCGTGCCCAGCCGTCCCGCCGCGATCGCTCCCGTCGCGACAGGCAGCAGCGCGTACGTTCCAGCCGCCCACGCCCGTGCGGGAACCGCCGGGATGATGTGCCTGGTGGCCAGGTACGCCGTCGCACCCGCCAGCGGCACCGAGCCGAGCAGCAGCACGGACACGGCCAGCCAGGTCTTGCCGAACGCGAGCGTGGACAGGGCCGCCAGCACGGCGACGTACGGGGGCGCCCAGGCGTTCGAACCGAGCCCGATGTCGTGGAAGCCCTCGGTGTAGAAGGCCCAAAGGTCGCCGGCGCCGCCCGTCACGGGGACGAGTGCGCCGCCGCCGAGCCGTTCGCCGCCGAGCAGGGACCGTTCGGCGACCAGCGCGACCACGGTCAGGGCCAGCATGAGGACGACGCCGGGGCGGCTGAGGAAGCGCCTGACCGCGCCGGTGTCCGACGGCACGACCTCGTACTCCTCCTCCGTGGTGGCGGAGGCGTGGTGGTGGCGGCCGGCCGAGTCCACGGGCGCCTCGCCGGCGAGGAAGCTCTGCACCATGTCGGTGAGCCGCCGCCAGGCCGCACCCCGAGGGGTCATAAACCGCTTGATGCGGTTATATCCCTTCTTGCGGCCGTGCCGGCGGGCCCGGCGCGCCCTCAGCAGCCGGAACGGGTGCAGCAGAACCGACCCCATGGCGACCATCTCGTCCAGCGCGTTCGCGGGCTGCTTGCCCACCACGAACAGCACCGTTCGGAAGGCCGAGCCGAGCACGTTCCGCAGCAGCGCCCAGAGCATGGCGCCGAACGGCATGTTCGCCATCACCACGAAGATCGCGTTGCGCCTGTCCAGCCTGCGCGGATGGTCGCCGCTGACCGTGATCCTGCGCCGCCTGCGGGCGGCCGCCTCGGCGTGCCAGGCGACGGCGGAGGTCACGTTCAGGACCTTGTGCCCGGCGTTGCGCACCCGCCAGCACAGGTCGAGGTCGTCGCGGAACAGCGGGAAGAACGGGTCCAGCCCACCGACCTTCTCCCACACGTCGCGCCGGATCAGCATCCCGGCCGTGGACACCGACAGCACGTCCCACGTCCCGTCGTGCTGCCCCTGGTCGAACTCGCGCGGCTCCAGCCCCGTGTCCCTGCGCCCGGTGCGGCCCACGGTCACGCCCACCTCGAGCAGCCGCCGGCGGTCGAGCCAGTCACGTAGCTTCGGGCCGAGCACGGCGGCCTTCGGATCCAGCGACGCCGCCGTGAGCAGCGCCTCCAGCGCGTATCTGTCAGGGGCGCAGTCGTCGTGCAGCAGCCAGATCCACTCATCGGACCCCGCGGGCGGCAGCTTGGTGAGCACCTCGGCGACGGACTCGCCGAAACCGGTAGAGCGTGGCAGGGAGATCAGGTTGCCGCGGCCGAACGCCTGGGCGAGCAGGTCGGCCGAGCCGTCCCTGCTGCCGTTGTCGACGCCGGCCACGCGGTCGGGCCTGCGGCTCTGGCCGACCAGAGCGCGCAGCGTCTCCCCCAGCCAGCGCGCGCCGTCATGGGCGACGACGATCACGGTGACATAGGGACGTGACATGGGTGGTGCTCCTGGGGGGGTTGATCAGGCGCGCCCACCATATCGGTGAAGAGGGGCAGGAGATGTGAAGGGGGTCACACGGTCGCCCGCCTGACCCCCTTCAGCCATATACCTAAACGGCCTGGCGCTTGATCCGTCTGCGCTCTCGTTCGGAAAGCCCTCCCCAGATGCCGAACCGCTCATCGTGCTCGAGTGCGTATTCGAGACACTCGGCACGGACCTCGCACGATCGGCAGACCTTCTTGGCCTCTCTGGTGGAGCCGCCCTTCTCCGGGAAGAACGCCTCCGGATCCGTCTGCGCGCACAACGCGCGCTCCTGCCAGCCGAGTTCTTCAGCGTCAAGCTGATCCTGTGCGATGACCGGATCGGTCACTGCACACCTCCCTGCCGCCCGCCCGCAATGGAGCCCCCCATGGACGCCTTCCTTATTACCCACCCACTGGAAGGCGTAACAACATGGTTGTAATTACACGCGTGCGCCGTAGCTGACGTCAAGCGGCATGCAGCTATCCGGGGAAAGACCAGACCTCGCCCCGGTGTGCTTGGCATGTGATGTTCACACCTGGCCGACACCCTTTGCGCTCGGCGTCGGCAAGGCTCGTTCAACGTGTCAGCGGTCCGAACCGTACCAGGGCGGTATAGACACCCGCCCGTGGCCCACCTTCTCTCTAGCCGTTCATTGCCGGTCCGTTACCTGCGTGGCTCGTTGGGGGTGTATATAGCTGTCGGGTCGATCGGGTCGTCACCCGGGCGGGTGCCGTAAGCCGAGGGGTCGAGCCGCATCGTCGACTCTCCGACGCCCTCCGTCTGGGGCCAGCCCGGCTGCGGCGCCTGGTGAGTGGGCTGGTACTGGCCCTGCTGGGGCTCGTATCCGCCGTGCGGGGGCTGCTGCGGGTGGCCGAACGGATCGTCGTAGGGCCTGGGCGCCTGGTTGGAGTAGTCGGGCACGCGCAGCTCGGGCTGGGTGCCGGCCGTGGAGTGCTGGTACGTCTCGGCCTGCTGGTAGGCGTCCATGAGCTGCTGCGACCGCGGGTCCACGGGCGGGTCCGGCTCCTGGTACGGCGCGGCGTACTCGTGGCCGGAGTAACCGGTGAACGGCTGGCCGCCCTGCGAGTCGAAGGCGTTCTGCCCGAATTGCTGCTGCTGCTCGGCGGCCGGGGGGTACGGGACGTTCGGAGCGGTGTCGGCCGGCGGTGTCTGGAACGCCTGGCCGGCAAAGGCGTTGGGCGTGGTGTCCGGCGGGGCGTACGGGTTCTGGTGGTCCGCGGGCGGGGCATAGGGGTTGGGCTGATCCGCGGGCGGGGCGTACGGATTGGGCTGGTCGGCCACGGGGGGCGCATAGGGATTCGGGCTCGGCTGGCCGTAGACGTTCGGCGAACTGTCGGCGGGCAGGTACGGGGCGGGCTGGTACTCGGCCGCAGGGGTGGCGTAGTCCTGGGCCGAGGGAGCCGTGTCGGCGGGGGCGTAGGCCGACTGACCGAAGCTCTGCGGAGAGTAGGCCTGGTCCGGCTGGCCCTGGTCCGAGGGGGCGGCGGGCAGGGCGCCTCTGATCTGCTGCGGCTGGTACGGCGCGGGCTGCTGCGCTGGTGGGGTGACCTGCGGCTCGGGCTGCTGGTGCTGGGCCGCCTGGGGCTCGGGCTGGCCGCCGAAACTCGGGGGCTGCTGGCCGTACTGGCCCGACTGGGGCTGCCGGCCGTACTGGCCGGACTCAGGCTGCGAACCGTACTGGCCGGACTCAGGCTGCTGGCCATACTGTCCAGACTCAGGCTGCTGGCCGTAACCGGGCTGCGGGGCCGGCTGAGGCTGGCCGTACGCGCCGGTGGGCTGCTGCGCATAACCGGGCTGCTGGCCCGACTGGGGCTGCTGGGCGTAAGGGGGCTGGCCGTAGGCGGGGCCCGGCTGGGGCTGCTCGGGCTGGCCGTAGGCGGGACCCGGCTGGGGCTGCTCGGGCTGGCCGTAGGCGGGACCCGGCTGGGGCTGCTCCGGCTGGCCGAACTGCTGCTGCGGCTGCCCGAAATACGGGGGCTGCTGGCCGAACTGCGGCTGCTGGTAGACCTGCGCGGGCCGTTCAGGAAGGATCTGCGGGAGCAGATAGACGAGCGCGACGGCGGCCAACGCGATGTAGGGCACACCCAGGAGCACCATTTGCACCGTCACCCAGCCGCCGATCCCGGCGAAGAGGCCGAGCAGCAGTGAGAGCACGCCGAACACCGCGGCCAGCACCAGCCCGGCCGCCGACCCGTACATGATGGGCTTGGCCTTGGGCGACGGCTCGCCGACCTTGGTGACCAGCACCACGGCGCCCAGCAGCAGGGCCGTCACGACGGGGTTCGTCAGGTCCAGGACGTTCCTGGCGGCGCGTACGGTCAGGGCCAACCCGGACGAGCCGATGAAGACGTCACCGATCGTCAGCACCACGGTCAGCAATCCGGCGACGAGCATGATCCAGGCGGCCGGCTCTTTCAGCCGCGCAACGTCAAATTTGCTCACAACTACCCCCAACCGGGCCTTTTGGTCCGAAGGGAGTTTGCCACATCACTGACACGCGCGGCGGGAGTCCCAGGAACCTCCCACATCCCAATTCGGTCTAGACCTGGCATTTCTCTCATAACAGGTTGGGTAAAACGACTCCCGGGAAGGGCCTGTCAGGGGCCGATGGAAGACTGGGCGGCATGCACATCGTGTCACTCGCGGGCGGTATCGGCGGCGCCCGCTTCCTGCGTGGCCTGCGCGCGGCCGCACCAGACGCCTCGATCACGGTCATCGGCAACACGGGCGACGACATCACCCTGTTCGGTCTGCGGGTCTGCCCAGATCTGGACACCGTGATGTACACCCTGGGCAACGGCATCGACGAGCAGCAGGGCTGGGGACGGGCCAAGGAGTCCCACGTCGTCAAGGAGGAGCTGGCCGCGTACGGCGTGGAGCCGCAGTGGTTCGGGCTCGGCGACCGCGACTTCGCCACCCACATCGTGCGCTCGCAGATGCTGGAGGCCGGCTACCCGCTGTCGCAGATCACGCAGGCGCTGTGCGCCCGCTGGCAGCCGGGCGTGCGGCTGCTGCCGATGACCGACGACCGCTGCGAGACCCACGTGGTGGTCGAGGACGAGCACGGCAAGCGCGCCGTCCACTTCCAGGAGTGGTGGGTACGCCTGCGCGCCTCGATCCCGGCGCAGTCGTTCGCGCTGGTGGGGGTCGACACGGCCAAGCCCGCGCCGGGCGTGCTCGAGGCGATCGAGCAGGCGGACGTGGTGATCCTGCCGCCGTCCAACCCGGTTGTGAGCATCGGCACGATCCTGCAGATCCCGGGCATCCGCGACGCCCTGCTCCCCAAGACCGTGGTCGGCGTCTCGCCGATCATCGGCGGCGCCCCGGTCAGGGGCATGGCCGACGCCTGCCTGACGGCCATCGGGGTGGAGACGACGGCGCAGGCCGTCCTCGAGCTGTACGGCTCGGAGCTGATCGACGGGTGGCTGGTGGCGGAGGAGGACGAGGGGGTCGCGCTCGACGGCGTCCGGGTGGTCGCCCGGCCGATCCTCATGCACGACGCCAACGCCGCGGCCGACATCGCCCACACCACCCTCGACCTCGCCCAGGAGCTCAACCGATGACCGACTCCACCCAGGCACCGCGGCTTGAAGTGATCGCCGTGGCGGGCATCGGCGAGGTGCGGCCGGGGGATGACGTGGCGGCCCTGCTGCAGCACGCCGACGTGCGCGACGGTGACATCGTGGTCGTCACCTCCAAGATCGTGAGCAAGGCCGAGGGCCGGATCCGGCAGGCGCCCGACCGCGTCCAGGCGATCGAGGACGAGACCGAGCGCGTGGTGGCCAGGCGTGGCGACACCGTGATCTCGCAGACCCGCCACGGGTTCGTCATGGCCGCCGCCGGGGTCGACGCCTCCAACACCGAGCCGGGCACCGTGCTGCTCCTGCCCGAGGACCCCGACGCCTCGGCCAGGCGCATCAGGAAGGGTCTGCCCGTGCGCGCGGGCGTGATCGTCTCCGACACGTTCGGCCGCCCGTGGCGCAACGGGCTCACCGACGTGGCCATCGGGGTGGCGGGCGTGCGCCCGCTCGATGACTTCCGCGGCACGTCCGACGGCTACGGCAACGAGCTCAACGCCACCGTCACAGCGCTGGCCGACGAGATCGCGGCCGCGGCCGAGCTGGTCAAGGGGAAGCTCGGCGGGGTGCCGGTGGCGATCGTACGCGGGCTGTCCCACCTGGTCACCGATGACGACGGGCCCGGCGTGCGGCCACTGGTGCGGGCGGCCGACGACGACATGTTCCGCTACGGGTCGCGGGATGTCGTGTTCGCCCGCCGTACCATCAGGGAGTTCTCCGACCGGCCCGTCGATCCCGAGAAGGTGCGCAGGGCGGTGGCGGCGGGCATCGCGGCGCCCGCGCCGCACCACACGACGCCGTGGCGGTTCGTGCTGGTCGAGTCGCCGGAGACCCGGACCAAGCTGCTCGACGCCATGCGTGAGGCCTGGATCGAGGACCTGCGCGGCGACGGGTTCAGCGAGCAGTCGATCGCCAAGCGGATCAAGCGGGGCGAGGTGCTGCGTAACGCGCCCTACCTGATCGTGCCGTGCCTGGTGATGGAGGGCTCCCACACGTACCGGGACGATCGGCGCAACGCGTCCGAGCGGGAGATGTTCGTGGTGGCGACCGGCGCGGGGGTCGAGAACCTCCTCATCCAGCTCGCCGTGGAGGGGCTCGGCTCGGCGTGGGTGTCGTCCACGATGTTCTGTCGCCCCGTCGTCCGCGAGGTTCTCGATCTGCCTGGCTCGTGGGATCCGATGGGCTGCGTGGCCGTCGGTCACGCGGCCGCACCGCCACGTGACCGCGCGCCCCGCGACCCGGACGACTTCATCGTCACGCGCTGACCACACAGGAAAAGCCCCAGTCAGCCGACCGTTTACTCTTAGGAAAGTTTCCTTTACATTCGAGGCATCCCCCCATGTAAAGGAGCTCTTCAATGAGAAGGACTCTCACGTTAGCCGCCGTGGTGGTGATCGCCATCGCCACCACGGTGTTCAACACCGCGCCTGCGTTCGCACACGGCTATGTGAACGCCCCACCCAGCCGGCAGGCCAACTGCGCCCAGGGCAAGGTGCCCGACTGCGGCAACATCATCTACGAGCCGCAGAGCGTGGAGGGCCCGAAGGGGCTGCGGAGCTGCAACGCGAACCTGCCGCAGTTCGCGCAGCTCAGCGACGAGAGCAAGCCGTGGCCCGTCACCCAGGTGGGCACCACGGTGACCTTCACCTGGACCTTCACCGCCAGGCACGCCACGCTCAACTACGAGTACTACATCGGCAACACGCGGGTGGCCGTCTTCAACGGCAACGGCCAGCAGCCGCCCGCCACGGTCTCGCACTCGGTCAACCTGTCCGGCTACTCGGGCCGGCAGAAGGTGCTGGCGATCTGGAACATCTCCGACACCACCAACGCCTTCTACTCCTGCATCGACCTGCAGATCGGCGGCGGTGGCGGCAACCCGACGCCCCCCCCCACCCCGACCGTCACTCCCACACCCACCCCGACGCCCACGCCCACGCCCACGCCCACGACGCCCTCGGGCACGTGGAAGGCCGGCACCGCGTACGCGGTCGGCAACATCGTGACCTACAACGGCGTCACGTACCGCTGCATCCAGGCCCACACCGCGCTGGCCGGCTGGGAGCCGCCCAACGTCCCGGCGCTCTGGCAGCGCGTCTGACGGAAAGGGGGGCGCCGGTGCGCCCCCCTTCTCATGTGGTCGGCTTGCAGGTGGGATGGCAGAGCCGGCGGGCCAGAGCGGCGAGGAAGACGTCGATGATCTCCCCTGGCTCCTGGGCCTCGTGCAGGGAACCGTTCGTGGCGGCCGCGATCTGCGACAGGCTGCCGCGATCGACACCCTTGCCGAAGGCGATGAGGACGATCTGTACGGGCTTGCCCGGGTTCCACTCGCGCCGCAGCGTGTCGAGGAGCTCCGGCAGCTTGGTGCCCTTGCCGTCGTCCTTGCCCGCCGTGATCACCAGGAGCGAGTTGTTCATCTCCTCGCGGTAATCGCTGGTGACCTTGCGGAAGCCCCTGAGTATCGCGTCGTAGAGCGAGCTGTCGAGGTCGGGATGGGCGGTGATGTCGCCGGTCGCCTCGGCGAGGCGGCTCTTGCGGATCACCTGCCCCGTCTCGGGCTCGTTGATCGGGCCGAGCCCGACCCGCTCCCGATAGTTCTTGATGCCACCCACCCGATCCGCGAACTCCCACAGGCCCATGTGCGTCGAGTCGGGGAAGAGCTGCAGCCCGATCTTGGCCGCGTCCAGCGCGATCCTGATCCTGGTGCTGCCGTTCAGCGGCTCCGCCATGTGCTTGGAGGTGTCGGCCAGGACGAGGATGTTCGTCGGCGGGGCCAGCCGGCTCCAGGCGCGCAGCGCCTCGTCGATGTCCTGCGGCGACACCGACGACCTGGTCTTCGGTGCCGCGGAGGGGATCTGCGGCCCCGGCGAGATCGGCCCCTGGGTGCCGTCGCCCGACCTGAACCCCGCCCGCCGCACGATCTCCTGCGCCTGCGGGCCCTTCAGCCAGTCGGCGAAGACCGTGGAGGCCTCGGCCACCGTGGGGTCGCCGGCGGTGACGACGTACGGGTAGTCGAGGTTGATCGTGCCCTCGCGCGGATGCAGCGCGACGACCGGGTCGGAGGAGGGGCGCAGGTTGTGGTTCCACACCGACTGCTCGGGGACGATGACGACCGGGCGCTGCCAGAACGTGTGGTCGTCCACGGCCGCCAGCATGCTGCGGTAATCAGGGGCGGAGCCGGCCTGCGCCCACCGTACGAACGCGGTCAGCGCCTTGTCCGCCTCGGGTCCTGTGCCGACGACGTCCCTGGCGGCGGCCACGGTCGCGATGCCCGCCCCGGCCAGTGACGGGTCCGGTACGCGCACGACGTCCGGCTCGTTCGCGTTGGGCCGCAGCCGCCCGCGCACGGTCGGGGGGAAGACCATCCGCCAGTTCATCTCGGTCTTGCCCACGGAGAAGCGCTGGGCCAGCGACGAGCGGGTCGCGAACACCAGCGGCGACGTCGCCACCACACTCTCACCGGCGGGCAGCGCGTTCGCGCCCTGCTGGCGGGCCAGCCTGATCCAGGCCGACGAGTCCGCGATCCACCCGTCGGGCCGCTCGCGCAGCACGCCCGCGCGGTCGCCGATCAGCGTGCGCAGGACGGTGGCCGGCGGCTGCTCGGTCACCTGGACCAGCACGCACCGGCCGCCCACCGCCGTCTTCGTCTCGTTGAACCGCCCGGCGGCCTCCATGACCGCCGGTGCCACGTCGTCCGCGGCCGCCACGCTGACCAGAACAGGCTCTCGCGTGCTGCACAGCACGCCCCCGCCGCCGAACACCACGACGAGGCCGCCGACGACGATGGCCACGGCCGTGAGGCCCGCCAGCATGCCGCGCTGGAACGCCTTCCTGCGGCGTTGCTCGGGGGCCAGCGCGGCGCGGTGTCGACCCAAGCGCACGGTGAACCTCTCTCCAGGGGAGTGACGATTCTCGCAGTGCCTCCCACAGCGGGCGCAAGTGTTGCTAGAACATGTTATAGCTACGCCATCGGCAGCACTCTCCTGACGCTCTTGCACACGCCGTCGCTCGCCCGGGAGGCTTCCAGCCGCTCCTGCGTGGGGGTGCCGTACTCGGTGGTGCGCTGCCTGACCGGCCTGCCGGTGACCTCGACCATCTCCCGCAACTCACTGATGGTCTTGTACGAGCCGTTCTCCGAGCCCGCCATCCGGCTGATGGTCTCCTCCATGAGGGTGCCGCCGAGGTCGTTCACGCCGCCCTGGAGCACCTGGCGGCACAGGTCGTCGCGGAGCTTCACCCAGGAGCACTGGATGTTCTTGATCGCGCCGTGCAGGAGGATCCTGGCCAGCGCGTGCACCGCCCGGTTCTCCTCCGCCGTGGGGCCCGGCCTGGCGATGCCCGCCAGGTAGATGGGGGCGCTGGTGTGCACGAACGGCAGCATCACGAACTCGGAGAAGCCGCCGGTCTCCTCCTGGATACGGCGGATCAGCTTGATGTGCCGCACCCAGTGCAGGTGGTTGTCCACGTGCCCGTACATCATGGTGGACGTCGTCGGAATGCCTACCTTGTGGGCCGTCGTGATGACCTCGACCCACTCCTTGGCGGGCAGCTTCCCCTTGGTCAGCACCCACCGCACGTCGTCGTCCAGGATCTCCGCCGCCGTCCCGGGAAGCGAGTCGACCCCTGCCTCCCTGGCCGCCTCCAGCCAGGCCTGGATGGACATGTCCGTACGGCTCGCCCCGTTGATGACCTCCATGGGGGAGAACGCGTGCACGTGCATGCCGGGGGTCCTGGCCTTGACCGCCCTGGCCAGGTCGAAGTACGCGGCGCCGGGGAGATCGGGGTGGATGCCGCCCTGCATGCAGACCTCGGTCGCCCCCGCCTCCCATGCCTCCTGGGCCCTGTCCGCCACCTGGTCGAGGCTCAGGGTGTACGCGTCGGCGTCCGTCCTGCGCTGGGCGAAGGCGCAGAAGCGGCAGCCGGTGTAGCAAACGTTGGTGAAGTTGATGTTCCTGTTGACGACGTACGTGACGTCGTCGCCCACGGCCTGCCTCCTGAGCTCGTCGGCGATGGCGGCCAGCTCGTCCAGCGCCTCCCCTTGTGCACCGAGCAACGCCACTGCCTCGGCGTCGCTCAACCCCGCCGGGTCCGCCTGCGCCCGCCTGAGCGCCTGCCGCACGTCACTCGGCGTCGCGACCGCTCCCGCGCTGACCGCCGGCGCGGCGGGTGCCTCGTCGACCGGGCTCGGCGCGACGCGTGCGGCGGGGTCCGCGGGTATGGACGTCGGGGTGAGGCGGTCGCGGAGGGCGTCCCAGTCGCCGTAGACGTGGTCGAAGTCGTCCCGCCGATCGTGGGTGCGCCCCGACGTGTCCACCTCCACGTGCAGGTCGATCCGCCCCGACGACGCGAACCCCCCGTCAGGCTCCTGCCACGGCAACCCCCGCAACACCGCGTCCTCACGAGCCAGCCCGGTGGCGGGGTCCGCCAGGGCAGCCACGTGCGCGGACACCCGGGGATCGAGCCACGGCTCCCCAGCCAGCACGTACTCGGGATAAATGGTCAGCCGCTCCCGAAGCACGAACCCGGCCTCGGCAGTGCGGGAAGCCAGGTGGGAGATCTGCGGCCAAGGACGCTCAGGGTTCACGTGGTCGGGGGTGAGGGGCGACACCCCGCCCCAGTCGTCGATCCCCGCCCGGATCATCAGCTCGTACTCCGAGTCCACCAGGTTGGGCGGGGCCTGGATGCGTACCCGTGGGCCGAGCACCAGGCGCGCCACCGCGATGGTGGCCGCGAGCTCCTCCAGGTCGGCGTCCGGCAACCCCCGCATGGCCGTATCCGGCTTGGCGCGGAAGTTCTGGACGATGACCTCCTGGATCCCGCCGTACTCGCGCGCCACCCGCCGGATGGCGAACAGCGACTCGGCCCGGTCCTCGACGGTCTCCCCGATGCCGATCAGGATCCCGGTGGTGAAGGGCACGTTCGTCCGGCCCGCGTCCTCCAGGACGCGCAGGCGCACCGCCGGGTCCTTGTCCGGCGACCCGTAATGGGCCTGCCCCTTCTCCTCGAAGAGCCGCCGCGACGTCGTCTCCAGCATCATCCCCATGGACGGCGCGACGGGCTTGAGCCGCTGCAGGTCGCGCCAGGTCAGCACGCCCGGGTTGAGGTGCGGCAGCAGCCCCGTCTCCTCCAGCACCCGGATCGCCATGGCGCGCACATAGGACAACGTGTCGTCATAGCCATGCGAGTCGAGCCACGAGCGGGCCTGGTGCCAGCGGTCCTCCGGCCGGTCCCCCAGCGTGAACAGCGCCTCCTTGCATCCCATGGCCGCCCCCTGCCGGGCGATCTCCAGCACCTCGTCAGGGCTCAGGAACGGCGCCGGCAACTTGTTCGGCGCGGTCGCAAAGGTGCAGTACCCACAACGGTCCCGGCAGAGCCGGGTCAACGGGATGAACACTTTCTTGCTGTACGTGATGATCCCTTCGCGGCCGGCCGCCCGTAGCCCGGCGTCACGTACGCGGGAGGCGTGTTCGAGCAGGGCGTCGAGGTGCTCGCCCCGGGCGTGCAGGAGGACGGTCGCCTCCGTGACGTCGAGGGCCTTGCCGTCGCGGGCACGCGCGAGCGCCCGGCGGAGCGCGGAATCGCTGACGAGAGTCATACGGGCACAGTACGACGAGCTGGGTTCACCGCCCGCACCCAGGGGCGCGTCTCAGAACGATCTGTAATCCCGCACCGGCATCCGCGGCCCCCGCGCGGGCGGGCGCAGGCCGGTGAGCCAGACCAGGACCGTGGCGCGATGCCGGTGCCCGTGGTAGGGCTCCAGCAGCCGCATCATCCCCGGATCGTCGGTCTTCTCCCCGGTCAGGGCATATCCGACGAGCTTGGCCAGATGGAAGTCGCCGACGCTCACGGCGTCCGGGTCGCCGAAGGAACGCTGGCGCACCTCGGCCGACGTCCACACCCCGATCCCCGGCAGCGCGCGCAGCAGCCGGTCGAGCTCCTCGGTGGTGGCCGCGGCCTCCAGCTTCTCGGCGTGCCAGGCGGCGTTCGCGATCGTCCTGGCCCGCACGGCCTCGGCGCCCGCGCGGTGCCAGTGCCAGCTGGGGATCTGCCGCCACACCACGGCCTCGGGCACCACCCGCATGCCTTCGGGCGCGGGTCCGGGCGCGGGCTCGCCGTACCGGGTCAGCAGCCACCGCCAGGCCCGCCACGCCTCCCGCCCGACCACCTTCTGCTCCAGCACGGCAGGCACGAGGGCCTCCATGACCCGGCCGGTACGCCCGATCCGCAAGCCCGGATGTTTCCTGACAACCTCCGCCAGGACCTCATGTTTGACGATAAATCCGGCAGTGTCGTCGAGCGCGCCCAGCAACGCCGGCAACGCCTCCAGCGCCCACTCCGCCCCAGGCCCCCACGCCTGCCCGTGCACGCACCCGGCCTTGACGCTCACCCTGAGCGTGCACGGCCCGGCGGGCGTCCTGGACGTCCGCCACACGGACCCGTCACCGGTCTTGCGCCAGGTGGGATCGCCGCCGCCGCGCCTGTGGGGCTGCAACGCCAGCCCCACGTCCAGCGGCCCCTCGGGCACCCATCGACGCTCCCTCACCCATCCAGTCTCGCGCGCCCGGCCCCCTGCTCGAACCCGCGAGCCGCGCTTCCCCGCCGTACTTCGGCGGAGGTCCCTTCGGGAGGATGGGCGGGTGAAGGCAACGCGAGGGCAGCGCCGCGGGAGGACGGCGAAGGGACGCACCGCACGGCCGCGCGGCAGGTGACCATCTACGCGTCGGGGGCATCAGCCCGTCGCGGGCCGCGAACACATGAGACGGAGTCGCCGACCGCGCCGCGCGGCGTGTGGGCACGGCCGCGCATCGCCACTCAGGGCGCGGGGTGTGTCAGACGTCGCTCGAGTAGCGCATCGCGCGCTCGGGCAGCTCGACGCCCGGCCAGATGCGCACGCCGTTCTGCAGCTCGTTGCCCGGCCCCACGATGGCGCCGTCACCGATCACCGCGTCACTCACCACCGTGCCCGCGCAGACCCGCGCTCCCCTGCCCACCACGGAGTCCGTCACGCAGGCGCCCGCCTCGATGACGCAGTCGTCGGTCAGCACCGAGCCCACCACCGTGGCACCCGCCTCGATGACGACTCGCGCGCCGACCGCGGTGCCGCCCTCGACCTTGGCCTCCGGCGAGACCTGAGCCCCCTCCAGCGCCAGGTATTCGCCCGTCGGCCCGGGCAGCGCGGGCGACGACACCCGGCCCAGCACCAGGTCGCGCGAACCCCGCACGAACGCCGCCGGCGTGCCGACGTCCAGCCAGTACGTGCGGTCCGAATAGCCCAGCACCAGCTCGCCCGACTCGATCAGCCCGGGGAACGTCTCCCGCTCCACCGACACGACCTCGTCCCGCGGGATCGAGTCGATCACCGACCGGCTGAAGACGTAGCAGCCGGCGTTGATCCGGTTGGTCACCGGGTTGGGGGTCTTCTCCAGGAACGCGGTCACCCGCCCCGTCTCGTCGGTCGGCACGCACCCGAATCGCGAGGGATCGTCCACCTCTGTCAAATGGAGCGTTACAGCGGCCTGTCGTGCGAGGTGAGTGCGCACCTGCTCGCCGATGTCATGACCGGAGAGGATGTCGCCGTTCAGGATGAGCACCGGGTCGGAAGGCCCGGACGTGAGCGCCTCGGCCGCGTTGCGGATCGCGCCGCCGGTGCCCAGCGGGGTCTCCTCCGTGATGTATTCCAGCGAGAGCCCGAACGCCTCGCCGTCGCCGAAGGCCGGCTCGAACATCGACGCCTTGTACGAGGTCGCGAACACGATCCGGCGCACGCCGAAGGAGCGCGCGCGGGCGAGTTGGTGTGCCAGGAACGGAACGCCGGCGGTCGGCAGCAGCGGCTTCGGCGTGCCCAGTGTCAGCGGGCGCAGGCGCGTGCCCTGCCCCCCGACCAGGAGGATCGCCTCGAGGTCTGGCAATGAGCTCTCCATCACTCAGTGAGGTTACCGAACTATTCGATCGCGCGTTGATAAGAGCTGAGATGCGCCTCTGCCGAGGCGTCCCAGGTGAACTCGCGTGCTCTTGCCAGCCCCGCCTCCCGCAGTTGCCGCCTCCGGGCGGAGGAGCCCAGCAGGTCTCCGAGAGCCGTGGCGATGCTGTCGACGTCGGGCTCAGTGTAAGCCACGGCATCGCCGCCGACCTCGGGTAGCGAGGTGCTGTGTGTCGTCAGGACGGGGGCGCCGCAGGCCATGGCCTCCAGCACCGGCAGCCCGAACCCCTCGCCCCGCGACGGGAAGGCGACCACGAGCGCTCCGCCCAGGAACCCGGGCAGGTCGGGTGCGCGCAGGTAGCCGGGCCGGATGACCCTGACCGTGGCCCCGACCTCGCGGCAGGCGGCGTCGACGTCGTTCTCGTGCACGCCGCCGCCGATCACCAGCGCGGGCGGCTCGCCCAGCTGCTTCACGGCGGTGGCGAAGCCGCGGATGAGGTTGGGAACGTTCTTACGGGGGTCGAGCGCGCCCAGGAACGCCACATAAGGCTGGCCGTGCAGTCCGCATCTCAAGGCGACCCGGCGGATCTCCTCCTCGGTCGGGGGGTGGAACTGCGCCAGATCGACCCCGTGGTAGGCGACGTCGATGCGGGTGGGATCAGCGGAGAGCACGCGTACGAGCTCGTCCCTGGTCGCCTTGGACGGCACGATCACCCGCTTGGCGTGGCGCACGGCCGTACGCGTGGCGGAGCGGAAGAACGACGACCGCGAGCCGTGCTGGTCGGGCTCGGTGAACCAGGTGACGTCGTGAATCGTCACCACGGTCGGCAGGCCCGAGCCGAGCGGTATGGAGTAGTAGGGGGCGTGGATCACGTCCACCCCCGCCTGACGGGCGAGCAGCGGCAGACCGGTCTGTTCCCAGGCGAGCCTGACGGCCCTGTTGGAGATCGCAACGGGCCCTGGGATGACCAGAGCCGAGGGCGCGAGGCTCCGATACCGTTCGGCTTCGGAGCGCTGGCAGACCACGGCGAGGTCTGCGCCGGCCCGGTCGAGCGCGGCCACAAGTCCATCCACATATCTGATCAACGCGCCACGGTCAGCGGGGACCGCTGCCGCGTCCACAAGCACTCGAGGCATTACGAAGATCTTCTCCCCTCAAGATCAACGTGGGACTGGTCGCCCCCCTCTAAAGTTCAGCTTATGACCAGCCTCCCCTAAATCGTGGGCCAAATCACACCGAGTCGCGACGGGCCGCGATTCCCGCCAGACCGGCGCAGATCAGATCCCCCACGACGATGACAATGCGCGACGAAAGCGCCACCGCGATCGCTGCGCCGCGGTCCAATTGGGGCGCAAGCACCGCGACCATCGCGATCTCCCGCACACCGGCGCCGGCCGGGACGACGAAGGTCATGATGCCCAGGCACCACGACAGCGCGAAGGCGCCGACCGCGAAGAGCACGCCGCCCTGGGGGGCGACGAAGTAGAGGTGCACGCCGTAGGAGAGCCAGCCGGCCAGCGCCCAGCCGAGCGCGGTGAGCATGCCGCGCCGGGTGAGCGGGCGTTCGAGCGGCTCCCGCTTGAGCCTGCGCAGGGCGTATCCGATCAAGCCGTTGATGACCTTGGGCTCGAGCAGGACCAGGAGCAGCGGGATGAGCAGCAGCAGCCAGCCGTACTGGTCCCAGCCGAGCGTGACCAGGGAGACGAGCAGGCCGGTGGCGAGCTGGATGGGCATCATCAGGAAGAACGCCGCCGCGCTGCGCGAGCGCGGCACGCCGAGGTCGCGGCCCATCTCCATCTGGGCGAGCATCGGCCAGACGGCGCCTGGGATGTACTTCCCGAGCTGGCCCACGAAGAAGACCTTGGCCGCGGGCCTCAACGGCAGCGGGGAGCCGAGGTCGGCCAGGAGGGTGCGCCAGGTGAGCATGGCCCCGAGCAGGGCGGCGACCACCGCGGCCAGCGACCCGGCCAGCGCGGCCGGCGACAGCCGGGCGAACCCGGCCACCACGGCGTCCCACTGCTTGGCCACGGCATACGCGCCGAACCCCAGAGCGACCGCCAGGAACCCGTACCGGACCATCCTGCGGAGGAGCGACCGCGACGGCGCGGCCTCCGTGTTGTCGCGTTGTTCCACGGTGTCCTGACTCATAGCGGGCGGACCCGCTCGGGGGGTTGCGGCAGCGCGGCGCCCGCGGGCCGTCGCGGGGTCTTGGTGGCCACCCACAGGTACGTCGGCACGAGCGGCAGCATCAGCCGGAGCACCTCGCGAGGCGTGCGAGCCAGCACGCCCTGCGCGATCCGCCCCAGAGCGCCGGGGAACAACTCGCCCCCCGCGAACCGGCCGGGCGTGGCGAGCACGGGGAAGGTGTAGTCCCACACGTGGAAGGCCCTCAGCATCTTGCGCAGCCCGCGCCGCGTCCTGAACCGCTCGTAGTAGTGGTCGGCCCGCCCGAACGCCCGCACGTAGCGATCGGCCAGCGCGGGCGGCAGGTAGGACAGGAACGGCAGCTTGTAGTGGGGCTCCATGACACCGAGCCGGTTGCCGAGCCCCAGGTAGAGCACCCCGTCGTCGGACAGCACGCGGCGCATCTCGGCCACCACCGAGTCGGGGTCGACCACGTGCTCGTAGATGTGGTTGAACACCAGCACGTCGATCGATCCGTCGGGGAAGGGCAGCGCCGTGCCGTCGCCGCAGACGAACGCCACCCGCTCGCCGAACCGGTCGGCGGCCTTGCGCAGCCCCGGCACGTCGATGTCGATGCCCAGCGTGTGCTTGGCCCCGGCCTGCGCGAGCTCGTCGGCGATGAAGCCCGCGGAGCAGCCCACGTCGCCCACCGTCAGCCCGCCGAGCGGCCCGCGGAAGTGCTCGAGCACCGCGATGATCTTCGCAGCCTTCCGTCTCCGCTTGCCCTCGTCGAGCATGGCGGACTGGAACTCCGAGTATTCGAGCTGCGCGACCCGTTGCTTACCCACGAGGACCCACAGTACCTAAACGGGCTTTGGTACGGTGGCCGACCTGGCAAGACCCAGACGGACGGGGGCGAAGTGGCAATTTTCGACAAGATCCGCGGTCAATTCATCGACATCGTCGAATGGCTGGACGACAGCCGGGACACCGTCGTCTGGCGCTTCCCCCGCCACGACAACGAGATCAAGATGGGCGCCCAGCTGATCGTCCGCGAGTCGCAGGTCGCGGTCTTCGTCAACGAGGGGCAGATCGCCGACGCGTTCGGGCCGGGGACGTACACGCTGGAGACCAGGAATCTGCCGATCCTGTCCACGTTGAAGGGCTGGAAGTACGGGTTCGAGTCGCCGTTCAAGGCGGAGGTGTACTTCGTCAGCACCCGCCAGTTCGCCGACTTCAAGTGGGGCACCCAAAACCCGGTCATGGTGCGCGACCCGGAGTTCGGGCCGGTGCGGCTGCGGGCGTTCGGCGCGTACTCGGCCAGGGTGACCGACGCCCCCGCCCTGCTGCGGGAGCTGGCCGGGACGGACCCGCAGTTCCGCACCGAGGAGGTGGAGGGCTACCTGCGGCAGATGGTCGTGGGCCGGCTCGCCCACGCGCTCGGGACGACGGGGCTGCCCGTGCTCGACCTGGCCGCCAGCCAGCACGAGATGGGGCGGCAACTGGCGGAGGTGCTGACGGCCGACCTGGCGGGGGTGGGCATCGCGCTCCCGAACTTCACCATCGAGAACATCTCACTGCCGCCCGAGGTGGAGCAGGCGGTGGACAAGCGGTCGCAGATGGGGATCGTGGGCGATCTCGGGGAGTACGCGCGGTTCCAGGCGGCCGACGCGCTGGAGAACGCGGGCGGAGCCGCTGAGGGCATGGGCCTGGGCGTGGGCATCGCGGCAGGCCATCAGATGGCCGCCGCCCTGAGCCAGAACCAGGGTGGACCGCCGCCGCTGCCCCAGCCCGAGAGGTGGTTCGTCGGCGTGAACGGCGAG
>NZ_JBFAMX010000054.1:0-34287 GCF_040659615.1 Nonomuraea sp. NPDC049784 | reverse complement strand
GCCGCTCACCACTCCACCGCCAGGGACGCCAGGCCGCGGCCCACGAGCGACCTGCGGTAGGCGATCGGCTCGCCGGGGACGAGCCTCAGGCGCGGCAGACGGCGGCCGAGCACGTCGAGGGCGGTACGCAGTTGCAGGCGGCCGAGGGCCGCGCCGACGCAGAAGTGGATGCCGTACCCGAAGACCATGTGCTCGGCGGCGTTCGGCCGGTCGATCAGGAAGCGCTCCGGATCCGGGAAGACGCTCTCGTCGTGGGCCGCGGAGTCGGTGGAGAGCAGGACGAGGGATCCCGCCGGGATCGTCTCGCCGTGCAGGGGGACGTCGGTCAGGGCATGGCGGAACGAGCCGAGCGACACCCCGTCGATGCGCATGCACTCCTCGACGGCGTTCGGGACCAGCTCCGGCGGCACCGGCCAGGCCTCCTCCCTCAGCAGGCGCAGGACGGTGTTGCCGAGCTGGTTCGGGACGGTGTCGTTGCCGCCGAGCAGGATCGTGGAGATCAGCTCGACGACCTCGCGGTGGCTCAGCTCGCCGCCGATCAGGGACGTCATCAGGGACGTGAAGTCGTCCTGGGGGTCCTTGGCCCTGGCGGCGACCAGCCGATCCACGTAATCCAGATATGTCAGGAAACTGTCGGCGAGTTCGAGCTGGCGGTCCGGGGGCTGCGGCGACAGGAAGAGCTGGAACCAGTCCTTGACGTGCGTCTGGACGAACGTCTCGTCGGCCTCGGGCACGCCGATGAAGCGGGCCGTCAGCTTGATCGACGGCTCGTGGCCGATCTCGGAGACGAAGTCGGCCCGGCCGCGTGACTCCAGGCGGTCGAGCAGGTCCTCGTTGAGCCGCCGGAACGCCTGCTCCATGGCCGCGACCGCCCGGGGCGTGAACGCCTTCGACACCGAACGGCGCAGGCGGGTGTGGTCGGGCGGGTCCACGTTCGCCACGAAGCTGGACAGGAACGAGCCGTGCTCGCCCAGCTTCTCCTTGGTTTCGCGGGTCAGGCTGCGGGAGATCGTGAGCGAGCCCTTGGAGGAGAAGCGCCGCGGGTCGCCGTAGGCCGCCCGCACGTCTGCGTGGCGGGTCAGCACGTACGCGCCCAGGTGCTCGCTGCGGAACACCGGCCGGTCCCTCCTGAGCCTCCGGAGGAAGTCGTACGGCGCGGCGACGTGCCAGTCCGAGCCGACGTCGAAGTCCTCGATGTCATCGGTCATGCGAAGATCCTCCGCGGGTTGTCGACGAGCATCTGGTGGAGCTGGTCGTCCGTGACACCCCTTTTGCGGAGCTCGGGCACGACGTCGCGGGAAATATGGAGGAGGTGGTAGTTGGGGTGGCGCTGCCGTACGACGTCGGGGTCGAAGCGGTCGTTAAAGCAGTACGAGTCGTGACTTAACACCATTTTTCCGGCGTGGCCGCGCTCGCACATTTTCGCCACTATTTCCACGCGGTCCTCGAATGGGCTGATCGTCTCTATGCCGAAGCGGTCCATGCCGAGGTAGGAGCCGTTCGCGATGAGCTCTTCCAGATAGGCCACGTCGGTGGAGTCCCCGGCGTGCCCGATGACCACCCGGGTCAGGTCCACGCCCAGCTCGCCCAGCAGGCGCTGCTGCTCGAGGCCGCCTTTGGAGGCGCTGTGGGAATGCGTGGTGATCGGCGCGCCGGTCGCCAGGTGGGCCTCCGCGACCGCCCTGAACACCCGCTCGCACCCCTTGGTCATCCCCAGGTGGTCGGAGGCGCACTTCAACATGGCCGCCTTGACGCCGGTCCTGCCGATGCCCTCCTCGACGTCGCGTACGAAGAACTCCGACAGCCGGTCCGGTCCCCCGAACAACGATCCGGGCCCCCGGTTGGCGAAGTACGGCGGCACCGCGTCGTAGGTGTAGAGGCCGGTGGCGACCACGATGTTCACGTCGGTCAGCTCGGCCACGCGCCGCACCGCCGGCACGTAGCGCCCGAGCCCCACCACGGTCAGGTCCACGATCGTGTCGATGCCCTCGGCCTTCAGCGCGTCGAGCTTGCCCGCGGCCTCGCGCGCCCGCGTCTCGAGATCCCACGCCTCCGGGATGTCCGGCCAGTTCCACAGGATCTCCGGGCTCAGCCCGAAGACGTGCTCGTGCATGAGCGTCGCCCCGAGGTCCGCCACCGGGCCCCTCACGGTCTCAGGCATGGGAACCTCTCGTGCTCGAACGGCCGGTTGACCTCGAGCCCGAGCCCGTCGGTCTGCCGATACGGCAGGCCGGTGTAGAGGGCGTCGGCGTCGAAGTACGTGACGGTGAACGACAGGCGCGGGGTCTCGCGGCGGTTCGCGGGCGCGCCGTGCACGGTCAGGGCGTGGTGCACGGTCGCGTCCCCCGCCCGCAGGTCGAGCGGCGGCGACAGCTCCAGCTCCTTGAGCCATGGGTGCTGGCTGAGCTGGTCGTCCCCCGGCCGGGTGAAGCTCCGCCCGAGCAGCCCGTACCGGTGCGAGCCGTCGTAGAAGCGCAGCGACCCCATGTCGGCGGGCACGTCGGCGAGGGCCAGCCACACGGTCAGCATGGCCGAGCGGTCCATCGGCATCCACGGGAAGTCCTGGTGGAACTCGGTCGCGCCGTGCTCTCCCGCCTCCTTGACCAGGAGGTTGGTGACCTGCACGCGCACGGCCCGCACGCCGCGCAGCAACCGTACGGCGTTGCGCCCCATCCCGGGGCTCAGGTTCAGCGCGCCGAACATCTCGTCGCTCGCCGCGATGTCCCTCGACTGCCCGAAGGCCTCGTCGACCAGCGTCTTGTGGCTCTTGGAACGCGCGCGCAGGAAGCCCTCGGCCCGCTCGCGCAGCGCCGCCACGGCGCCCGGATCGATCAGCCGTCCGAGCCGTACCCAGCCGTGCTCTTCGAAGAACGCCGCCTCGTCGTCCGTCACCTGACGCACCGGGATCTCCATGGGCCCCAGTCTCGCACCTAAGCAAGCGCTTGGTAAGACCCGCGCATTGAGTACCCCCTACTCATGCGCGCCGCGCCCGGCGAGCCCACCCTCAGGACATGACCACAGTCGAGACAACCCCCGCCACCACCGGCTTCACCCGGAACGCGATGATCGCCTGCGCGCTGGTCTCGCCGCTCGTCGTCGCCCTGTCGCTGCTGTTCGCCCCGTTCGACGCCACGTCGGAGGGCGAGCCGTACATCCGCGGATTCGTCGCCAACCTCGGCTCCTATCCCCTCTGGAGCTGGCTGGGCGCCCTGAGCGTCGCCACCCTCATCCCTGCGATCTTCGCGGTGAGCAAGGTGGCCCGGTCGGGGCGGCCCGCGCTGGGGCTGGTGGGCATGATCCTGGCGTTCGCGCTGGCCCTGCCCTTCGGCGCGAACAACGACGACGTCATCTACGCGGCCGCCAAGGCCGGGCTGGACGTGCCCACCACGAACCGGCTCGTCACGGAGCTGAGCGACGGGGTGCCGACGGCGGTGCTCGGGTTCACGTTCTTCCTGGGCCTGCTCGGGTTCGTCCTGCTGGGGATCGCCGCTCTCCGCGGCGCCGCGCCCAAATGGGCGGCGATCGCCATGATCGTGGCGCCGTTCCTCATTCCCGTCGCCTGGTTCGCCCAGCTCCCGAACGCGATGGCGGGCGTGGCCTGGCTCGTCTTCGCCGCCGCCTCCACCGGCATCGCCCTCGCCCTTCCGCGCCGCTGACGGCTCGGAACGCGGGAGCCGGCGGTTCGCGCGTACAGTGTCGCACAAGCGCTTGCTCAACATGGCGGGAGGCATCGTGCGGCGGTTCAGGTTCGGGGCGGTGGTGCGGGAGGCCGAGTCGGGGGAGGCGTGGGCCGAGAAGGCCAGGCGGCTCGAGAGGCAGGGGTACGACGTGCTCCTCATGCCCGATCATCTCGTCGGCCCCCGCTTCGCGCCCATCGCCGCGCTGACGGCGGCCGCCTGCGCCACCACCAGGCTGCAGGTCGGCACGCTGGTGTTCGCCAACGACTTCCGGCATCCGGCTGTGCTGGCCAAGGAGGCGGCCACACTCGATCTGCTGTCCGGCGGGCGGCTGGAGGTCGGGATTGGGACCGGGTGGATGGCGGGCGACTACGAGGGCGCCGGGCTGGCGCTGGAGCCGCCCGGGGTACGGGTGGGGCGGCTGCGGGAGGCCGTCGCCGTGCTCAAAGGGCTCTGGGGGGACGAACCTTTCAGCTTCCAAGGCAAGCACTATCGCATCGACCGGCTCGACCAGCGGCCCAAGCCCGTGCGGAAACCGCGTCCCCCGATCGTGCTCGGCGGTGGCGGGGCTCGGATGCTGCGGCTGGCAGCCGAAGAGGCGGATGTGGTGAACATCGGGATGAGGGTCCGGCCGGACGGGAGCGGCCCGGACGACAAGGACGGCGGGCTGAAAGCGTTCCTGGACAAGCTCGAGGTGGTGCGGGAGGCCGCCGGGGAGCGGTACGACGGGCTGGAGCTCGGCACGAGCGTGATGCAGGTGGGTGAGCGGAAGGCGGCGGAGGCGTGGAGCGCCGCCGACAGCTCGTCGCTCGGCGAGACACCTCAGGTCCTGCTCGGAACGCGCGCCGACATCATCGACAAGCTCCGCTATTGGCGCGACGAGCACGATATTTCGTACTTCGTCGTGCATCACGAGCGTGACCTGGACACCTTCGCCCCCATCGTCGAGGAGCTCGCCACCTGACGCGAGGCGGAAATCGGCCGTGCCCGATGATGGACTCCATGAACGAGATGCTGCTGCTCCGGCACGGAGAGACCGAATGGAGCAAGGCGGGCAAGCACACCGGCCGCACCGACCTGCCTTTGACGGAGCACGGCGAGGACCAGGCCAGGGCGCTGGCGTCGCTGGTGAAGGGGCAGGCGTTCGACCTGGTGCTGGTCTCCCCCGCGCAGCGTGCCCGGCGCACCGCTGAGCTGGCCGGGCTGAACGGCTACCAGGTGGACCCCGACCTGTGGGAGTGGGACTACGGTGGCTACGAGGGGATCACCACGCCCGAGATCCGCAAGACCCGGCCCGGCTGGTACCTGTGGCGTGACGGCGTGATCCCCGGCGACGCCGAGCATCCCGGCGAGAGCGCCGAGGAGGTGGCGGCCCGTGCCGACCGGGTGATCGAGCGGGCCAAGGCGGTCGAGGGCCGGGTGGCGCTGGTGGCGCACGGCCACTTCCTGCGTGTGCTGGCCGCCCGCTGGCTGGGACTGGGGCCCGAGGAGGGCAGGCTGCTGAAGCTCGACACCGGCACGTACTCGCGGCTCGGCTTCGAGCACGCCGAGCCGGTGCTCACGACCTGGAACGCGCCGATCAGCTGACCTTCGAGCGCAGGGCCGACTCGTGCAGCGCCCTGCTGACCAGCCAGCCGCGTAACGACCCGAGTGCCGGGTCGTAGGAGAGCGGATCCTGCCACAGGGCGACGAACACGTTCTGGGTGATCTCCTCGGCGTGCGCCTGGCTGCCGGTGACCTTGACCGCGACCCCGTACACGTACGGGCCGTGCTGGTCGTAGGCGTGGGCCAGCGCGTCGAGGTCACCGGCCGTCAGTCGTGTGCACAGCTCCAAGTCTCTATTCATTGGCCTCGCTCCGTGAGGCGGGCTCGGTCGCCATATGCCGCCGCCATCAATCGCATCCCAGCGTGGCGGCGGCGCTGATCATGTCGCGGGCGAGGGCAGGATCGCCCTCGGCGGCGTACGGGAAGGAGCCGGGGGGCCATCGGCTGGCCAGCAGCTGGCAGAAGCCCACGGCGTCCGCCGACAGCAGCACGCCGACGTGGTCGGACGTGGGCGACAGTGGGATCGTCCAGGTGCCGCCGCCCGGCCCGGTCAGCACGACGGTGGCGGAGACGTCGCGGCGCGGCTCCCGCATGGCGCGCGGCAGCAGCGCGAGGCCGAACTCGGCGATCATGTGCACGTGCTCGGGGCGCGGCGGGGCCTGGGAGCGGTCGGTGGCCGCCCTGATGTCGTCGGCGTGCGTCCACGTCTCGAACGTGCGCTGGATCAGCGCCTGGCGCAGCGGCGCGCGGGCCGGCCGCGCCCCCGCCAGCGCCACCTCGACGCCGAGCAGCACCTCACTGCTGTGGGAGACCCGCTCGAGCAGGGATCCGGCCTGCTCGCGCCAGCGCCGGTGCACCGGCATCCCGCTCTTGCCCGGCACGCCCATGAAGCTCGCCACGGTGGCGTCGTTGGAGGCCAGGTGCTCCACCAGTCCCCTGACCGTGCCGTGCTTGGCGATCGGGGCCTCCCACTGCGGGGCGCTCAGCTCCGCGAGCAGGTCGTCCATGAGCGCCACCTGCTCGGCGTACGGGACCGCGACGGACGCCACGCCCATGACGGCCGGGCTGCGGCGGCGGCGCGCCATGGACAACACCGCCTCGCGCAGCGTGGGCGGCGGCTCGACGGCCGTGTCCGGCTGGTCGAGCAGCGCGATGGCCGCGCCGCAGTCAGGGCACGAGGCGACATGGTCATCGGGGCTCTGCCCGTTGTAGAGGTATGACTCCGTCATGGCCACCTCCGCAGCCGACGCTAACCCGGCGGGCCCTCCGGCGCCAGACGGCAACCGGGGAAGGGTGCCAGAAGCGTCTCACGCCACGGGCCTTCCAGATAGTCGCGAGCCCGCTTACCCCAGTCCAGCAGCCGGGAATCGGGCTCCACCTCGTCGTCGAGGCCCAGTGCGGCGTCGCGGGCGCGCTGGGTGGCCAGGTGGTCGTCGAGCGAGACGGCCCAGATGGTGACCGCCTCGGTGTCGCAGAACAGCACCTCGTACAGCCCGACCAGGGTGTGGCCGTGCTCCGCGAGCAGCGGCGCGCGCTCGGTGCGCACCGCGTGGAGGTAGTCGAGCGCGGCTCCCGGGCGTACGC
Source organism: Nonomuraea sp. NPDC049784 (assembly GCF_040659615.1). Lineage (NCBI taxonomy): Bacteria > Bacillati > Actinomycetota > Actinomycetes > Streptosporangiales > Streptosporangiaceae > Nonomuraea > Nonomuraea sp. NPDC049784. The sequence continues at coordinate 27,481 of NZ_JBFAMX010000054.1, read as the reverse complement.
GGGCGCTCTCGAAGAGGTAGAGCTCGGCGGCGGGCGCCTCGGAGAGCGGCGGGCAGCCGGGCGCGGCCCCGAGCGGGCGGGAGAACGCGGAGAAGCGCAGGTCGTCGATGTCGGACAGGAACAGGCGCTCGTCGACACCTTGGTAGATCTCCATCATCTGCCGCCAGCCGCCGTCCCACCCGCCGTGGCAGTCCCACAGCGTGACGGCCTTGAACTGCGGGTGGCCGGTGATGCCGACAGCGTAGAAGGCGCCCACGAGGTCGATCTCGCGGGACCTGATCGACATGCCGGAGGTGAGCGAGGGAGCGGTGCGGTTCTCGTCCTCGCGTTTGTAGCGGGTCAGCCAGGTGAGGTACTCCAGCGGCCGTCTGGAGTTCATCGGCCGGAAGTCGACCTCCTCGAGCAGGTGGATCGCGCGCCGCACCACGCCTCCTCTACCAAGCGGTTGCTTGGCATGAGGATAGCGATCAGGCCACGGCTTGGGAAGGTTGCGGACCCCGCCCCGTGAGCCATTCCAGGACCTCTCGGTGCCCCGAGGCGGCGTCCTCATAGTGGCCCCAGTGCCAGTAGCGCGGCTGGTCCCGGAGGCCGGTCACCCAGGTGCGATAGGAGACGGAGGCTCCCGCGGTGGCGGGCGCCACGCCATAAGTGCGGATCACGACCTTGCCGCCCGGCGCGAACAGCACGTCGTCGGCGATCGGATACAGGGTCATCTGGTCGAGCATGACCTGATCCTGTCCGCAGGACGAGGCCGGGCGGTTACGCCTCCGGCGCGCCTCCGTTAAGCAGGCGCGCCGGAGGTTACAAGGCTGTTAAACGAGCAGTCCGTCGAACTCTCCGTCCTTCACCCCGAGCACCAGGGCCCGGATCTCGTCGCGGGTATAGATGAGGGCAGGGCCGTCGGGGAAGCGTGAGTTGCGCACCGCGATGCCCCCGTCGGGAAGCTCCGCGAGCTCCACGCAGTTGCCCTGCGAGTTGCTGTAGCGGCTCTTGCGCCACGCGACCTGCGTGAGGTCCGCCGCGGGCATGCCGTTGTAGGTCTGGTTCATCTACATCTTTCTGAGAAGACCGCCGATGAGCTCGACGGTGCCCCCTGGCGTGGTGCTCTCCACGCACAGCTGCTCCATGGCCGTGAGGTACGGATCGATGTCCTCACGCTTGTCCAGGTACAGGGCACCCCAGAGCTGTTCGACGTAGACAACGTCCGACAAGTCGGACTCGGGAAACCGCAAGATGCTGAACGCGCCCCCTTCAGCGGCGTGCTTGCCGAACCTGAAGGGCATCACCTGAATAGTGATGTTGGGAAGGGCAGCGACTTCCAGCAGATGCTGGAGCTGCTCGGACATGACCTCCCGCCCGCCGATCGTCCGTTTGAGCGCCGCCTCGTCGATGACGGCCCACAGGCGAGGCCCGTCCTTCTGGGTGAAGCGCTCCTGACGCTGCATGCGCAGATGCACGCGGCGTTCGATTTTGTCCGGACTCAGACCGGGGTTGCCAAGCTGGAATACCGATCGCGCATACGAGGCCGTCTGCAACAGGCCGGGCACGAACTGAACCTCGTAGGTACGGATCATCTCGGCCGCCTCCTCCAGGCCCACGTACGTGGTGAACCATGAGGGCAGCTCGGCCGAGTACTTGTGCCACCACCCGGGGGTGTTGGCCTCTCTGACCATCTCCAGCAGGGCACGGCGCTCGGCATCGTCGACGACGCCGTACAGGGTGAGCAGGTCTTCCACGTCACGTGTCTTGAAGCCGACGCGACCGAGCTCCATCCGGCTGATCTTGGACTCGGACGCCCGGATATGGAATCCAGCCTGTCCACGGTCGAGTCCGCTGGCCTCACGCAGGCGCCTCAGACTCGCCCCCAGCATGATGCGCCGAACGGTCGAACCCGAACCTGGCGGATCAATGGACACGTGCTGCTCCTTGTTCGTTTCCTTGCGACACGGCGGGCCGCGTCAAGCGGGGGCCACCGCAGGTAGCGGAGTATGCACCTCCAGTCTGTCACTTCACGGCCGAAAGATCATGGGCCGCGGACAAGATCCCCTTTCCCCCATATTGACCATTTGAGGGAAACCGTAGCGTGCGCACGGGTTGTCTGCACGTGCATTCGCTCTTGCACCTGCACGAGAGTTTGTCGCAGAATGATCAACGTGCAATCCACCACGGCGCCCGGCCAGTGGACCACGTTCGATTGGTGGCCTCCGGTCGGCTGGTGGCCGGAGGCGGCTCGCGATCTGCTGGTCCCCGGCCCGTCCGCGAGCGCCACGTTCGTGCTCCCGCCCAGCCCTGCCTCGGTCCATTCGGCCCGTAGTTTCACCGCGGGCGCGTTGTCGGGATGGGGCCTCGGCGAGCTGATCGAGAACATGGAGCTGGTGGTCTCGGAGCTCGCGACCAACGCTCTGCGCCACGGCCTGCACCTAGACGAGCCCCACTGCGCGCGCCCCGTCCACATGTCCCTGGTACGCCGGGGACCTCTCGTCACCAGCGCCTTCACCGATCCAGGCTCATCGGTGCCGGTGCTGCGATACCCTGGCCCCCTCGACACCGGCGGCCTCGGACTCCACATCGTCGAATCGCTCAGCCTCCGCTGGGGCTGGTCCGCACTTGCACCTCACGGAAAGATCGTCTGGGCAGTCCTCTCCTGACCGGGGGTGATCTGCATTACCGTGGATGCTCATGGCTCACGGTGAGTCCCGCGCGCGACCCCATGAGAGTGCTGACAGATGGAAGATCACCTGCTCGGCTGGCTGCGAAAACTGAACGAAGACAGGCTTGGCCGCATCCTGGCCAACAGGCCCGACGCCATCGCCGCGCCCTGGCCGCGGCGGCTCGACACCCTGGCCCAGCGACTGGGCAACGGCTTCGCCGTGATGGAGACTCTGCGCTGCCTGCCGCTGCCCTGCCTGCAGCTGGCCGAGGCGGCCCTTGCCATGACCCGCCCCACGGCCGAGCGGCTGGCGGACTTCCTCGACGCGCCGCTCGAAGAGGTGACCCCCTGGCTGGAATACCTCTATGACCACGCGCTGGCCTGGCCCGGCGACGAGGGTGTCATCCACCTCGCCGAAGGCGTCGCGCGCTGGTGGTCCGCCCCGCTCGGCCTGGGCGAGCCGCTCGACCACTACCTCAACTCCTGGTCGATCGGCAACGACGCGCTGCACGCGCTCACCCGCAACCTCGGCCTGTCCTCCCAGGGCAACAAGCGCCGCGTCATCGCCCGCGTCACCCAGGCGCTCGGCGACCGCGAGCGCGTCAACACGCTGGTGCGCGGTGCGCCCGACGGCACGATCCCGCTGCTCGACCGGTTCGCCTGGCAGGGTCCCGCGCTGAACGTCGACGGCGGCAGGTTCGTCACGCCCGGCACACCGGAGAAGTGGTGCGCCGACCACGGCCTGCTCTTCCGTCCGAGCTGGCACGTCGCGGAGATCCCCCGCGAGGTGGCGATCTGCCTGCGCGGCCCCGGCTACCACCCGGCCTACCGGCCCGAGCCGCCCGAGGTGGCCACGATCCCCGTCGACCCCGAAGAGGTCGACCACCTGATGACGCTGGCCGCGCCGCACGTCGTCGAGCGGTGCGCGGCCCTGCTCGACAACACCGCCAAGACGCCGCTGCCGCTGCTCAAGACGGGCGGCGTGGGCGTGCGCGAAGTACGCAGGGTCGCCAAGGAGACCGGCTGCGACGAGGACGAGACGCGGCTGCTGCTGGAGGTCTGCGCGGTGGCCCGGCTGCTGGCCTGGGACGAGCAGTCGGGCGGCATGATCCCCACCGACCGGTTCGACCGGTGGCGGCTCGACGAGGGCTCGGCGCGGCTGCGGGTGCTGCTGGCGGCGTGGTGGCGCATGGAGCGCGCGTCGCTCCGCAAGATCGACGGCAAGTACGGCACCGTGCTCGGCGACGACCCCTCGGGCAGCGCGGTGGCCAGGGTCCGCAGGGCCGTGCTGTCGGCGCTGGCCGACCTGCCGGCGGGCACGGCGTTCGCCGACCGCGACAGCCTCGTGGCCAACGTCCACTGGCACGCGCCCCTGCTCGACCTGGAGCTGCTGGTGGCGTGCGCGCCCGCGGTGCTCGACGAGGCCACACTGCTGGGGCTGCTGGCCAACGACGCGATCACCGACCTGGGCCGCGCGCTGGCCACGCTCACCGCCAAGCCGGGCGACGAGAACGACGACGCCGTCCCCATGGTCGAGCACGACCCTGTGCTGGCCGAGGCGGCCACCAGGGCACTGGCGAGCGTGCGCAGGAGCGCGCTGTTCGGGCCCGACCTGACCGCGGTCGTGACCGGGCCGCCCTCGGCGGAGCTGGCGGCGCTGCTCGACCGGGCCGCCGACCGCGAGTCGCGGGGCGCGGCCTCGGTCTGGCGCTTCACGACCGAGAGCGTGCGCCGCGCGCTCGACCGCGGCTACGACGCCGACGAGCTGCTCGACGAGCTGGCCGGGGTCGGCACGATCCCGCAGCCGCTGGAATACCTCGTACGCGACACCGCGCGCAGGCACGGTGAGGTCACGGTCACCACGGTCGGATGCCTCATCCAAGCAGGCGACCCCGGTCTGCTGGCCGAGATCGCCGCGCATCGGCGGCTGGGCAGGCTGGGCCTGCGGCTGCTCGCGCCCACGGTGCTGGTGAGCTCGGCACCGGCCGAGCGCACGCTGGCCGCGCTGCGGGAGGTCGGATACTCCCCCGTGCCCGTCTCCGACACCGGCGAGATCACCGTCCACCGGGCCAGGCCCGAGGAGCCGCAGGGCGGCAAGCTGATCCTGCTGCCCGGGGGCCGGGTGGCCGAGCTGTCGGAGTTTCCCGGCATCACAGATATGGACCCGTCCCCCTACATGATCGCCGAGCCGACGCCCGACCCGTACGAGCACGCCCGCCGCCTGATCGAGGCCACCCGGTCCGAGGACGGGACGAACGGCCGCACGTGGGCGATCATCGGCAGGATGGCCACCAGGCTGCCGACGGCGCAGCAGTCGCTGCTGGGGTTCGTGGTCGACCGGGGCGTGCGCGCCGGCATCACCCTGACCGGCGGGCTGACCGCCACGATCAGCCACGGCGAGCTCAAGGGCGGAGCGCTGGACGCCTGGTGCGAGGAGGCAGGCGACTACCTGGAGTTCCCCCTCGCCGAGATCGTCGAGGTCAGGGGAGCTCTTTAGCGTCTCTGATCAGCTTGGCGATCCTGTGTCAGACGTGGCGTCTGGGATCCATTCCCACCGGGGTGGGGAGGCGTGGACGTGCAGGTGGAATCCTGCGCCTAATGTTGCCCCGCGCGGTTGGTGCCGCCTGGTGGGTGTGCTGATCGTCTGCCCGTCCTGGTGCCGGTGGGCTGCGCGGGGCAGCCGGGTCCGGTCCGTTGGTGCGGGTCCCTCCGGACGCTGTCCAGCAGGGCCCAGAGGCCGTGCTGCGGAGGGTGCCCTGCGTCGCCTGGGCGCGGGGCGTGTGGTGCGGCGCCGGGTGGGTCCGGTCTTCGACCGATCGGTCCGGCGGGTCATGTGGGCGGGCGGAGTGATGATTGCCCGGTTTTCCAGCCTGTCGACGACAGAGTGGATGGCCATGGCACCGCTCGCCCGGTCCACGACCGTCGTGACTTGGTGGGTAAGGCCGCGAGCGGCGATGCGGCGCCAGGCGCCGTGGTCGCGGTCGCCCTGCCAGCAGCAGTCGGGGTTGGGGCAGATGGCCCACTTCCACCCGGCGACCGCAGGCCTGTCGGGCGCCTTACAATGCCGCAGGGGGGTTAGGCAGTACGGGCAATGCCGAGAGGTGTTCTGAGCCGGAACGGTCACCATCGCGATACCTACCTCGGAGGTCAGGTGCCGGATGCGGTCGGCGATCTGCCCGCGTACCTGCTGCGACAGCCGCGTGTTCACGGTACGGCCCATACCGCCGGATTCCAGCGAGCGCAGGTCTTCCAGATAGATGACCGTGGCCCGGGCGGCCCTGGCCTGATCGACCGCCCAGCGGGCGGCCGCCCAGGCCAGGGCGGCGTTGAGTCTGGAGCGGCGGGTGGACAGTCGGCGGGTCTCCTCAGTCAGCAGCGTGTGCTTGTACTGCAGCGCCGGTTGGTTTGCACGTCCGTCGAGCAGGCGCTGCTGGTGGTCGCTCTTGGCTTGCAGTTGCTCGCCGTGCCTGCGCAGGCGATGCTGTTTGGCCAGCACGCCGGCGGCGCGGAATTGGGCTCCGGCGCCAAGCGCGGTTATCCGCCCATTTGTATGAAGTTGCACAGCTCCCGCGGACAGCAGGGTGTTCAGGCCCCAGTCGACACCGAGCGCGATGGTGTGGCCGGAGCGCCGAGCGAAGGGGACAGCGTTGGTGAAGGCCACGTCGGCGCGTACGTGCCCGCCCTGCACGCGCAGGGTGGGCAGGTGCAGCACAGCCGAGGTGGGAACGGTAGGGGGTAGCGTGATCGGGCAGGCCACCCACCTCCAGTCCGCGTACGAGCGCGGATCGGGCCGGATGGGCAGCTGCAACCTGAGCATGGCCCGCTGCGGATCGGTCTGGCTGCGCTGGATGCTCGCCTGCTGCCGATCGCAGGCGGCCAGCAGCAGCATCGGCGTCGTCCGAGGCGCCTCTTCCAGTTCGCACACATCGGCCGGCAGCCGCCCCTTGGCCCGCACGAACGTCGTAATCTGGCGGGTGCGGGCCTTGATGATCGTGGAGGGCAGATCCCGGCCACCGGCAACAGCAGCGCGCACCGCCTCCCACTCCAGGGCTGTGCGCTTGCCCGGGTCGGCGGGCCAGGTGGCCACCACCGCGGCGGTCACCTCGGCCCTCCAGACAGCCGAGCGCAGCAGGCGTCCGGCCTGTTCCTGGGCCATGCGCACGATCCGGTCGTTGACGTCCGGTTGAGCCGCTCGAGCGCGTGCCGAGAACGGCCCGGGTCAGGCGGTGGTGGGGACGCGGCGGCGGGACTCGGGGACGATGAGCGGGGTGCCCGACTGCGGGTCGGGAATGATCTCGCAGCGCAGGTCGAACACCCGGTGCACCAGTTCCGGCGTGACGATCTCCGTCGGGTCGCCCTCCGCGACGATCTCGCCGGCCCGCATCACGATCAGGTGGGTCGCGTACCGGCAGGCCTGGTTCAGGTCGTGCAGGACGGCCACCATCGTGCGGCCGGCCTCGTGCAGGTCGGCGCAGAGGTCCAGCACCTCGATCTGGTGGGAGATGTCCAGGAACGTGGTCGGCTCGTCGAGCAGCAGGATCGGCGTCTCCTGGGCCAGCGCCATGGCCAGCCACACCCGCTGCCGCTGCCCGCCCGACAGCTCGTCCACGATGCGGTCGGCCAGCTCCGCCACGTCGGTGGCGCGCATGGCCTCGGCCACCGCCGACTCGTCGGCGCGCGACCACTGCCGCATGAGCCGCTGGTGCGGGTAGCGGCCCCGCGCCACCAGGTCGGCCACGGTGATCCCGTCCGGGACGATCGAGCTCTGCGGGAGCAGGCCCAACCGGCGCGCCACTTCCTTGGAGGGCAGCGACGTGATCACGCTCCCGTCCAGGTGCACGGCGCCCGTCCTGGGCTTGAGCATCCGGGCCAGGGCACGCAGCAGGGTGGACTTGCCGCAGGCGTTCGGGCCGATGATCACGGTGAAGGACTCGTCGGGGATCGCCACGCTCAGGTCGGTCGCCACGACGCGCTGGTCGTAGGCGAGAGTGAGATTGGTGCCTGACAAACGGGCCATCAGTGGCGGTCCTTTCGAAGGAGCAGGGCGAGGTACGTGCCGCCGATCGCGGCGGTCAGCACGCCGACGGGCAGCTGGGTGGGTGCGAGCAGGCGCTGCGCGGCCAGGTCGGCGGCGGTCAGCAGGACGGCCCCCATCAGCGCCGACGCCCCCATCGTCACCCCGGCCGAGCGGGTGAGCCGCCGGGCGAGCTGGGGCGCGGCCAGCGCCACGAAGACGACGGGCCCCGCGGCGGCCGTGGCCACCCCGGACAGCAGCACGCCGGCCGTGATCGCCACCGCGCGCACGACCTCGACCCTGATCCCCATGGCCTTGGCCGCGTCGTCGCCCATCTCGATCATCCGCATCGGCCGCGCCACGAATGCGCACACCGGCAGCAGCACGGCCAGCGCCAGCGCCACGGGGATCGCGTGGTCCCAGCCGCGCCCGCTCAGGCTCCCGGTGAGCCAGGCGCCCGCGGTGGCCGCGTCGTTGATGTTGGCCCTGGTCAGCAGGTACGAGTTGACCGCCAGCAGCAGTGCGTTGGCCCCGATGCCGACCAGCACCAGCCGGTAGCCCTGCACGCCGCCGCGGAACGCCATCGCGTACACCAGCGCGAACGTCACCACGCACCCGGCCAGCGCGCCGCCGGCGATCGTCATGGCCGAGCCGCCCGCGACCACGGCGATGATGCCGCCCGTCGAGGCGCCCGCGGTGAAGCCGATGAAGTCGGGGCTGCCCAGGGGGTTCCTGGTGAGGCTCTGGAAGATCGCGCCGCTCACCCCGAACGCCGCCCCGACCAGCAGCCCCGTCACCACGCGGGGGGCACGGAGCTTGCTGACGATCAGCTCGGCGACCGGCGTGCCCCGGCCGAAGAGCGCGGAGACGATGTCGGGCACGGGCACCGTGAACTCACCCGTCGAGATGGCCGCCACGGTCACCGCGCAGGCGATCACGACGAGGGCGGCGCTGACGACCAGTGCGCGGGGCGCGAGCCGTACGGACCAGGGGCCGACGCGGATGGTCACAGCGCCGCCACCCGCTTCCGCCTGGCCAGCAGGATGAAGATCGGCGCGCCGATCACCGCTCACACGATCCCCACCTGCACCTCTCCTGGCCGGGCGATGACCCGGCCCACCACGTCGGCCCCCAGCAGCAGCACCGGCGCGATCAGCGCCGAGTACGGCAGCACCCATCGCTGGTCGGGCCCCACCACCGCGCGAACGGCGTGCGGCACGATCAGCCCCACGAACCACAGGGGCCCGGCGGCCGCGGTGGCGGAGCCGCACAGCAGCGTGACGGCCACCCCGGTGAGGATCCTCGTACGGTTCACGGCCACGCCCAGCGCCTTGCCCGCGTCGTCGCCGAGGGCCAGCATGTTGAGCGGCCTGGCCAGCAGCAGGCCGAGCGCCAGCCCCGCCACCATGAACGGCGCCAGCCGCACCAGCGTGTCGGCCGTCTGCCCGGCCAGCGACCCGGTCAGCCAGAACCGCATCCGGTCGAACGTCTGCGTGTCCATGCGCAGGATGGCCGAGGCCACCGCCGTGCACACCATGCCGAGGGCCACGCCGGCGAGCGCGAGACGTACCGGGCTGGAGCCGGAGCGGCCCGCGGAGGCCAGGGCGTAGACGACGACGGAGGCCAGAGCGGCGCCGCCGAACGCGAACCACACGTAGATCGCCGGGTCGGACAGCCCGAACAGGCCGAGCGCGAGCGTCACGCCCAGTGCCGCACCCTCGTTGATGCCCAGCAGGCCGGGGTCGGCCAGGGGGTTGCGGGTCAGGCTCTGCATGAGCGCGCCCGCCAGCCCCAGCGTCGCGCCCACACCGAGTCCCAGGAATGTGCGCGGGATGCGCAGCTCGCGGATGACCGTGTGGTCGCTGGAGCCGTTCGGGGCGAGGAAGGCGTCGATCACGGTCGAGAACGACATGGACCGCGCCCCCAGCGCCACACTCGCCACCGCCACCAGCGCCAGCACCGCCACCGCGACGACGAGCCCGCTCACCAGCCCGACGACTCGCCCCTTGCCGCTCCGCCCGCCATCCGCCGCGCGCTCGGCGTCGTCGCCGACCCCGGGTGTGGCCTTGGCCGTGTGCTCAGCCGGGCGCACCCGACCCCCTCTCGTAGCGGTAAAGCTTAGGTAAGGCTAATCTAATTCCCCAATACGAAGGCAAGCCTAACCTTAGGAGATGTGCATGTCAGGACCGGTACTGGCTCGCAGGGGCTTCCTGGCGTCCGCCACAGGCCTCGCGGCGGCCCTGACGCTGGCGGCGTGCGGCGGCGAATCAGCACCCACCAAGCCCACCACGGAGTCCCCCGCGGCTCAGGGCTGGACGTTCACCGACGATCGTGGCAAGAAGGTCGACCAACCCAAGCCGCCCTCCAAGATCGTCGCCCAGGTCGGCGCCGCGGCCGCCCTGTGGGACTTCGGCGTGCGCCCCATCGCCGTCTTCGGCCCGCACAAGCTCAAGGACGGCACCAAGGACCCCCAGGTCGGCAACGTGGACCTCACCAAGGTCGAGGGCCTGGGCAACGTCTGGGACGAGTTCAACGTCGAGAAGTACATCTCGCTCCAGCCCGACCTCCTGGTCAGCAGCATGTACATCAAGGGCACCCTCTGGTACGTGCCGGACAAGTCCAAGGACACCATCGAGCAGGTCGCCCCGACCGCGGGCATCATGCTCACCGGCCGCAGCGCCACCCAGGTGATCGGCAAGTACGAGGAACTGGCCAAATCGCTCGGCGCGAGCATGCAGGGCGTGCCCGAGGCCAGGGCCCGCATGGAGGCCGCCACCAAGGAGCTGGCCCAGTTCAAGAACCTCAAGATCCTCATGATGTCCGGCGGTGCCGACGCGATGTGGGTGGTCAACCCGCCGGAGTACCCGGACATCGTGCACCTCACGGCCGCGGGCCTGGACGTCGTCAAGCCGTCGAAGGTCGACGAGGGCGGCTTCTTCCAGACGCTGAGCTGGGAGAACGCCGACGAGTACGACGCCGACGTGATCCTCTACGACACCCGCACCCAGTCGCTCAAGCCCGAGGAGATGATGAAGAAGCCCACCTTCGCCAAGCTCCCCGCGGTCGAGGCCGGCCAGCTCTACCCGTGGCGCGCGGAAGTGCCGTTCAGCTATCAGGGGTACGCCACCTTCCTCGAGGAGCTGGTGGCCAACCTAAAGAAGGCTAACCGAATCTGATCAGGGATTCTTGGTGATCGTTGTGGCGTGATATGACGGGCCATGGGACGCCCGGCTCTCACGGCTGTGAGATTTTCGGGGGTTGCTGGCTGGTGCTTGTCCTTGGGCTGACTCGGAGGGATTTCGGCGATGTGAGTAGCTGGTGAGCGTCTGCCTGCATTGGCCTGGTGTGTGGCGCCGACCAGCAACAATGCGGCGCGGGTGAGCGCGGGGAAGGGACGTCAGGCTGCGGTCGTCAGGGCAGCGGCCAGGGTGGTGATGGCGGCGAGGGCCCGGGCCGGGCCGTAGGAGTCCTTCAGGACACCCGCCGCCTCCGCCCCCATCGCCGCCAGCAGCGTGTGGGACAGGGCGTCGGCATCGCAGCCCGGCCGGGCCTCGGCCAGGAGGATGGCCACGTGCCGGTGCCAGAAGCGATAGGCCCCGATCCGGTAGCGAGCCCCCGGGCTGGTGGTCTCCGACATGCGGACCAGGTCCAGGTGGGCGAAGAGGTAGTCCAGGTAGGCGGCCACGAAAGCAGCGAGGCGCTCGGGGGCGGGCGCTCCGGGCCCGAGGGGCGGCGGGCCGGACAGGATGCGCTGCTGGAGGTCGCGTTCGCGGGAGTCCAGGAGCGCCACGGCGAGTCCGGACTTGTCGCCGAACCGCCGGAAGAGCGTGCCCTTACCCACGCCCGCCTCCGCCGCGATGGCGTCCATCGAGACCGCCTCCACCCCCTTCTCCGTGAACAGCCGGGCGGCCGCGGCCAGTACCTTCTCCCGGTTGCGCGCCGCGTCCGCCCGCTCCTTCACGGGGCGGCCCACCAGAAGCTCCAGCGACTCCGACATGATTCGGACTCTAGTCCAGTTCAGTGTCCGCCAGCACAAGCGGAACGCGCTCAGAGTGCTCCGCAGCGGCGCACCACGAGAAGCGCCAGTGCCCGCGTGACCTCGCGCAGCTCCCTCAGCTCGACCTGCTCCCTGGGGGCGTGAGCGAAACGCACGTCCCCGGGGCCGTAGTGCAGCGTCGGGATCCCGCCCGCCGCGTACAGCCGCAGGTCGCTCCCGTACGGCGCCGCCGCCTCGGCGGGCCGCGCGCCCGTGACGTCGGCGACCGCCCCGCAGACCTCGTCCAGCAGCGCATGCCCGGCAGGCAGCCGGCCGCTGGCGAACTGTCCACCAGGCCACGTCACCACCGGCGGGTTGTCGCGCAGCCATGGATGCGCGACACCCAGGACCGCCTCCTCGAACGCCGCGCGTGCCGCCGCCGGGTCCTCCTCCAGCCGCACCCCGAGCCGCCCCTCGGCGACCAGCAGGTCGGGCACCGTGCTGGCCCAGTCCCCCGCGTGCACGGTCCCGATCTCGATCGGGTACGGCCACGGAGCAACGAGCAGGGGCCGAGAGCGGTAGCTTGCGTAACCAGCGAGGTCCCGTCGGGAGTGCGACCATAGACTCGCGTTGCCCTGGAAGATGCCGGGAACGTCCCGGTTCCGCTCTGCCTCCAGGCGCCGGATCGCCTCGAACACCGGCCAGAACACCTCGACCGCGTTGACCCCCTCGTACCGTGTGGCCCCGTGGGCGGCCCGCCCGGCGATCTCCAGCCGGAACGTCAGCGCGCCCGCGTTGGCCGTGATGACCGCGCCGCTGGTGGGCTCGGTGATGACCGCGGCCTCCGCCGTGTGCCCTCTGGCCAGCGTGGCGAACGCGCCGAGCCCGCCGTCCTCCTCACTGATCACGCAGTGCACGGCGAGCGGCCTGGCGAGCCTGATCCCGGCCTTCCTGATCGCCCGCGCCACGGCGAGGTTGGCGACCAGGCCCGCCTTCATGTCGCAGGCGCCCCTGCCGTGCAGCACGTCGCCGGTGATCCTGGCGGCGAACGGGTCGCTGCCCTCCCATTTGGCCAGGTCACCCGTGGGGACGACGTCCACGTGGCCCTGGAGGGCGAGCGCGGGTGTGCTCTCACCCCCGGTGACGGCCACGACGCCGTACCCCTCGGTCCTGGGCGCCTCGGTGCCGGGGAAGCCGGGACGGCCGGTCAGGTCGGCGAGGTCGAGCTTCCAGACGTCCACGTCCATGCCCGCCTCGGTGAGCAGGCGGGCGAAGCGGTGCTGCAGCTCGGACTCGGCGTCGGTCCCGGTGACGCTGGGGACCCTGACGGTCTCAGCCAGCAGACCGACGGTCTCTGCCTCGTCGATGGCGTTCAGGACCCTGGCTTCCACGTCGTGCATGGCGCACAGCCTCTCATGAACCCGAATCGCTCTTTGTGGCGATACATGACGTGCGGACATGGGTGAGCTGGATCGTGGTGGCGCCGTTCGCCGGGTGGGCGGCGGTGCGGCTGAGCGGGTTCGAGCCGGACTGGCCGTGGGTGCCGGTGGTGGCGTACACGCCGTACGCGGTGTGCGCGGCGGTGGTGACCGTGCTGCTGGCCTGCCTGCTGAGACGGTGGGCGGCGGGCACGGTCGCGCTCGTCTCGGTGCTTGCGCTGACGCCCGCCGTGCTCCCCCGTGCCCTGGCCGACGGCAACCCCGCCGCCCACGGACCGGTGCTGCGGGTCCTCGCGGCGAACCTGCTGGTGGGGCGGGCCGACACGGCCGATCTGATGGCGCTGGTCACCACGCGGCAGCCGGACGTGCTGACGCTGCAGGAGTTCACGCCGGGCGCCATGCGGCGGCTGGAGAGCGCGGGGCTACGCAAGGTGCTGCCGTACGCCGTCACGCGGCCGCTGCCGGGGGTCGGCGGGTCGGCCGTCTACGCGCGGTATCCGCTGACGGCCGGAGAGACGATCAAGTACGGCGGGTTCGGGCAGGCCAGGGCCTGGATCAGGCATCCGGACGGGATACGGGTGGAGATCGTGTCCGTGCACCCGTGCGCCCCGAAGCGGATCGGGCGGCAGCCGTGCTGGCAGGCGGGGCTGGCGGCGCTGCCGCGGGCGGGCAAGGAACTGCGGGTGCTGGCGGGCGACTTCAACGCCACGCTCGATCACCTGCCGGTGCGTGAGCTGCTGGCGAACGGCTACCGGGACGCGGCCGACGTCATGGGGCGGGGGTTCGTGCCGACCTGGCCGCAGGAGGGCTCGAACCAGAACCTGCCCGGCGTGACGATCGACCACGTGCTGGCGGACTCCCGGATGGCGGTGCGTGACTTCGAGGTGCTGCAGCTGGAGCACACCGACCACCGGCCCGTGTTCGCCGAGCTCAGGCTGCCTTGATCGCGGCTTCCGGAGTTTCGTGGGTGTCGTGGCTCGTAAACTTGAGCCCGTGGTAGAGCCCAAGTTCGAGATTCAGATGCTGCACGACCGGGTCATGATCAAGCTGGAGCAGGAGGCCGAGGAGCGGCGCAGCGGCTCCGGGATCGTCATTCCGGCGACGGTCAAGATGGCCAACCGGCTGTCCTGGGGCGAGGTGTGCGGCGTCGGCACGAACGTGCGCTCGGTCAAGGTGGGCGACAAGGTGCTGTTCAACCCGGAGGAGCAGTTCGAGGTCGAGGTGCACGCGCGGACCTATCTCGTGATGCGCGAGCGCGACCTGCACGCGGTGGCCACCCAGGAGACCGACCACGGCACCGGCCTCTACCTATGACACGCGGGTGAAGGAGAGCCACAGGTCCGACGCCCACGCCGTGCGGGGCACGTCCGCCAGCACGCGCGTCGCCTTGCCACTCAGGTCGAGCACCGTCAGCCGGTAGGCCGTGCCATGCGCCATGACGGCGATCACGTGGCTCTCGTTCCACCAGCCGAGAAGGGCCTCGGGCCGTACGTTCACGCGCTGGGCGATCTTGCCGCTGACCGGATCCACCAGGCAGAGCTGCTCCTTGAACCGCGACGGGCACCAGGTGGTGAGCCGCTTGCCCGAAGGTGAGAACGGGTCCTCGGGGCCGGTCGGCAGGCCGACGCCCGCGTAGGTGCGCATGACCGCGCCGTCGGAGGCCCGGTAGGCGCGCAGGCCGGTGCCGTACATGGAGACGAGGTTGCCGTCGGGGCTCCACCAGAAGCCCGCGTTCCGGCTCAGGCCGGCGACCCGCACCGTGCGCGCGGTCTTGGCGGCCACGTCCACGACCGTGAAGCCGAGCACCTGCCACTTGCCGCTCACCTTCTGCTCGACGGTGAGCGCGACCCGCTTCCCGTCGCGGGACCACGAGGCGTAGGAGGCGGTCAGCGGCTTCTTGACCGTGCGGATCCTGGTTGAGGCGCCGGTGGTGCGGTCGGTGACGATCAGGGAGTCGTAGCCCGACCGGTACGAGCCGGGCACGCCTGCGGTCAGGCGGTTCCCGGGCGAGACGGACACTTCGGAGAGCGTCTTCTCCCAGGCGAAGGCGTTGCCGGTCGCGGCTCTGAGGTAGGTGCGCTTGGTGCCGAGGCCGTAAGCGGTAAGACGTACCGGATCGCCCGTTTTTTCGTAATATTTCACGCTGCCGGTGCCGGGCAGCACGAGGTCCGCCTGGGCTGCGACCGGGAGCGTCGCCGCTCCTGCATAACCCGCGGAAAGCGTCATGGACAGCGCGATGGCGATTTTGGCGATCACGCCCGCAGAATAGACAGGTAAGTACGAAATTTCGGGCGTCGATACCGACCGGGTCTAGATGTAACCCCGAGCGATCCTGATGACGTCGATGCCGAGCGTACGCATGCCGAAGTAGACGATCACCGCGGCGACGGCCACCGTCACGATGAGCACGACGACGCGTAGGAGCCAGCCCTGCCGCTTGTACCACTCCATCCAGGCGTGCAGCGTGCGCTTGCCGAACTCCAGCACCCTGCGCGCCCAGTGGAACTCCACGGCCAGCACCGCCAGCCCCGCGAACACGACCGCCCACCCCGGCCCGGGGAACGGCACCATGATCAGCCCGGCCACCACCATGAGGGCCCCGATCACGCCGAACACGATCTTCAGCGTGAGCGCGCCGGTGCGCGTGGACCTGATGCCGTCCAGCCACCCGTGGAGGCCCGTGCGACGCTCGGGCATGCTGGAGCGGTCGGCGGCCTCGCCCTTGATCACGTCGGCGTCGCCGGTGTCGGCGTTCTGAAGCTGCACAATTCCCCCCCGGCAGTCGGTATGCCATCCAGGATACGGGCCGCCGACCGGTGGCCACTTGCAGCCGACTAGCAAAACACCAAACCCGCCAGACGGTAAATTTTCCGCCTGAACGACCGGCTTCCGGCAAACATCGGTTAATGTCTGTTATGCCCGAGGTTTTGCTCCGTACCGTCACCGGTCCTGTACGCGCGGCCGCCATCACCGGCGCCGTGCTCCCCCACGAGCACCTGCGTACCGACCTGCGCTGGGGAGTCGGCATCGACTCCGACCCGTACCGCTGGCTCGACGAGGAGCACGCCGTCACCGCCGAGCTCCGCGAGCTGCGCCAGTCCGGTGGGCTCGGCCTCGTAGTGGATCTGACCTGCATGGGCATGGGCCGCGACGCCGCCGCCCTGGCCCGCATGGCGGCAGGCAGCCGGGTGCCGGTGATCGCCTCGACCGGGCTTTTCGCAGAGCCGTTCACGAACGTCGGAAACGCGGACGTGGACTCGCTCACCAGCCAGCTGATGGACGAGATCCTCAGCGGCGCGGACGACATGGGCGTGTTCCCCGGCGTGATCGGCGAGGTCGGCTCCTGGGGCGCCGAACCCACGCCGCGCGAGGAGCGCTGCCTGATCGCCGCCGCCCACGCCTCCCTGAAGTCGCGCCTCCCCGTCGCGACGCACGGCGCGAACGCCCCCGCGCTGCTGGAGATCCTGCTCGGGCAGGGCCTGCCGGGTTCCCGGGTGGCCGTCGGCTACGCGGGCACCGACCTGGGGGCGGCCAGGAAGATCGCCGAAGCGGGCGCGTACGTGAGCCTGGGCCTCCTCGGCCTCGGCCCGGACCAGGCGGCCAGGATCGCGCTCGGCCTCATCGAGGACGGCCACGCCGACCGCCTGCTCGTCAGCACGGGGCTGAGCCGGGTGGCGCAGCTGCGCAAGTACGACGGGCCCGGCTACGCCCACCTGTTCGACGCCCTGCTGCCGCGCCTTCGCGAGGCAGGCGTCGGTGAGGAAACGATCGGCCTCATCACCCGCGACAACCCGCTGCGCTGGCTGACCGACGGACTGGCTTGACCTCAACCAATGTCAAGGTTGCAGACTCGACCGCATGACCTTCACATCAGCGGAACTGGAGTACCTGTCGTCGCAGCACCTCGGCCGTCTGGCCACCGTGTCGCCCGGCGGACAGGTGCAGAATAACCCGGTCGGATTCTTCGTCGACGCCGAGACCGGCACGATCACCATCGGCGGGCACGCCATGGGCGCGTCCAAGAAGTTCAGGAACGTACAGAAGGGCAGCACCGTCGCGCTCGTCGTGGACGACTTGGCCTCGGTGGATCCGTGGGTGGTGCGCGGCATCGAGATCAGGGGCACGGCGGAGGCGCTGACGGACGCCGACCCGCCCCTGCCGTACTTCTCCAGGGAGATCATCAAGATCACGCCCACGAAGATCACCTCGTGGGGGTTGACGGGTCCGCGCGAGACCCGGGACGTGTGAAAGCTCGCTAAGATCTGGGCTACACGAGCCTTGGCCGGGTGGGGATGGTGACGGAGCACACGCACAGGGGCGGCCGCCTGCGCCGGCCGCTGGCCGCTCTGTCGCGCCTGACCCGGCTCGGCGACGTCCCGGTCGTGGTCATGCTGGCGTGGGCGGGCTGGCTGGCCGTCCCGTGGTCGTTCAGCGGCCTCGCCCAGGCCCGCGCCGCGGCGGCCGCCGCCGCTGCTGAGGCGGAGCCGCCACAGGTCAACCTCTCCGCCGGATCGGTACGCCCATGGGCCCTCCCGGCGGCCCAGCCCCGCCCCCTCAAAACGGTGCGCCATGCGCCCACCCACCTGAACGGCACCGCGCCGACCTCGACGGCACCGGGGTCAGCGGGACCAGGCGCCGTGGGACCGAGCGCCGTGGGACCGGGCGGCAGCGCGTCGCCGGCCATCGCGGTTGACGGCTCTCGGCCGGCACAAGCAGCGCTGCGCCACGACAAGACAGCCCCTGGCACGCTGGGCGTCGGCGAAGCGGCTCGTGACGTTTGGAGCACCGCCGCGCTGGGCTCCGGGACTCGGGGCGGCCAGAATGGCGCCGCGCTGGGCGTCGGCGGGGCCACTTGGGGTGAGCCGGTCGCGGCCGCGCTCGATGCGGTGGCGGGCGAGCCGGTCGCCGGTGGGCCGGATGCGGTGGCGGCTGAGCGGGCCAGGATCGCCGGTGAGGTGCATGACGCTGCCGGGCATGGGCTCGCGGCCATCGCCATGCAGGCCGGGCTCGCGCTCGTAGCGCTCGACGACGACCCCGAGCAGGCGCGGGCGTCGCTGCGCGCGATCAGGGAGACCAGTACGACGGCCCTCTCCCAGCTGCGGGCGGCGCTCGACGGCATCGACCCGCCGGGCGGCGACCTCGCCCGGCTCATCGAGGGCGTCCGGGCGGCGGGCCTGCCGGTGGACGTCGAGCCGACGGACTTCACCGTGCCGGCCCGCCTTCAGGGCACCGTCTACCGGGTTGTGCGGGAGTCTCTGACCAACGTGCTTCGCCACGCGGGCCCCACCAGGGTGCTCGTGCGGGTGGGCGGGCATCCGGGCGAGTTCGTGCTGGAGGTGGCCGACCGGGGTGCGGGCTGGACGGGCGCCAGGGAAGGGCGCGGGCTGGCCGGGATGCGCTCCCGAGTCACCGAGGCGGGCGGCCACTTCGCCGCCGGGCCGCGCGAGGGCGGCGGCTTCCAGGTGATCGTCCGCTTCCCCCAGGTCTCGACGTGATCATGCCGGAACACGGGCCCACGCCGGAACCCGCACCCAAGTCCTCCCCCGAGCCCGCGACCGCCACTGCCCCCGTAACTGAGCACGTCGGCCCGCCCGAGCACGTCGGCGCGGCGGAGGGCATCAGCGCGACGGAGGGCGTGATCAGGGTGGTCGTCGCCGACGATCAGGCGGTCGTGCGGATGGGGCTGCGGGCCCTGCTGGAGCGCGCGCCCGGCATGGAGTGCGTCGGCGAGGCCGCCGACGGCAGCGCCGCGCTGGCGTTGATCCGCCGTGCCCGCCCGGATGTCCTGCTGCTCGACATCCGCATGCCCGGCATGGACGGCCTCGCCACACTACGGGCCATCGCCGAGGACCCGGAGCTGCGCACCACCAGGATCGTCGTGGTGACGACCTTCGCCGTCGACGAGTACGTCTTCGCCGCGCTCCAGGCTGGGGCCAGCGGCTTCGTACTCAAGGACAGCGCCCCGGAGGAGCTGGTCAACGCCGTGCGCGTGGTGGCCGCGGGCGAGGCGCTGCTGTCACCGGCGATCACCAGGAAGGTCATCGGCATGTTCGGGCAGCACGGCGCCGGGCCGGTCGAAGGGCTGGAGACGCTGACGCCCCGGGAGCGGGAGCTGGTGGCCTGGGTGGCCACAGGCAGGTCGAACGAGGAGATCGCCAAGGAGCTGGTGATCAGCCCCGACACCGTCCGCACCCACGTCAGCCGCGCCATGGTCAAGCTCCGCGCGAGGGACCGCGCCCAGCTCGTGGTGTTCGCCATGCGAGCCGGGCTGAGCATCCCCGCATGAGCTACTTCTTCAGGAAGCCCTCGTAGTTGCGCTGCTGGAGCTGGGCCTCGATCTGCTTCACGGTGTCCAGCCCCACCCCGACCATGATCAGCACGCTGGTCCCGCCGAAGGGGAAGTTCTGCTGCGTACCCGGATCCTTGAGGATCGCGAACGCCACCAGCGGCAGCAGCGCCAGCACCGCCAGGTAGACCGCCCCGGGCGCGGTCAGCCGGCCCAGCACGTACGCCAGGTACCGGGCCGTGGGTCCCCCGGGCCGGATCCCAGGAACGAATCCCCCATACCGTCGCATGCTGTCCGCCACCTCCACGGGATTGAAGGTGATCGACACGTAGAAGTAGGCGAACCCCACGATCAGGAGCACGTACAAGCTCATGTGGAGAGGACCCGACGTCAGGTTGCGCTCCACCCACGCCTGCCCCGCGTCCCCGAGCAGCGGCGCCGCCAGCGTCGGCAGGTACAGCAGCGACGAGGTGAAGATCACCGGCACGATCCCCGCCTGGTTCACCTTCAACGGGATGTACGTGCTGCTCCCCCCGTACATCCGCCGCCCCACCATCCGCTTGGCGTACTGCACCGGGATCCGCCGCTGCGCCTGCTCCACGAAGACCACGGCCGCCACGAGGCAGAGCCCCGCCGCGGTCATCACCACGAAACTCACCGGGCTGAGCACGAAGATCTTCGCCATGTACGCCGGGAAAACGGCCACGACCTGCGCGAACATCAGGAGCGACATCCCGTTCCCGATCCCACGGTCCGTGATCAGCTCGCCGAGCCACATGACCACGCAGGCCCCCGCCACCATGGTCACCACGATCACGGTCACGGCCAGCAAGCCCTCGTCCCGCAGCAGCGGCCGCGTGCAACCGGGCAGGAGCTGCCGGGCGCGGGCCAGCGCGACGATCGTCCCGGCGTTCAGCAGGGCGAGCCCGACCGTCAGGTAGCGCGTGTACTGCGTGATCTTGGCCTGGCCGCGCTGCCCCTCCTTCCTGAGCGCGTCCAGCCGGGGGACGAGCACGGCGAAGAGCTGCAGGACGATGCTGGCGGTGATGTACGGCATGACGCCCAGCGCGAACACCGACAGCTGCAGCATCGCGCCCCCGCTGAGCATCTGCACCATGTCGAAGATGCCGCCCTTGGCCGCCCCCACGCACTCCCGCACGGCCACCACGTCCACCCCCGGCGAGGGCATGAGCTGCCCGAGGCGGAACAGCGCGATCAGTCCCAAGGTGAACAGCAGCTTCTTGCGCAGCTCCGGCACCCGGAACGCCCCGATCAATGTCCCGGTCAATGTCCTGGTCAAGACGGTCAGCATGGTCAAGGAGTCTGACCGGGGCGGCCCGCGGGGTCGTCCGCCGAGACGAGGCACCCGCGTACGCAAATCCGCGTACGTCAGACGCGGTAGTCGTCGTCGCGCGCGTCGAGGATGGCCATGTGTCCAGGCAGGTGGCCGATCGCGTACTCGACGCCGCTGGCCATGACCGCCGCCTGCGGCGTCACCCCGCATGCCCAGAACAGCGGCACCTCCCCCGCCCGCACCTCCACCGGGTCACCGAAGTCGGGCCGGCCCAGGTCGCGGATCCCGATCGCCGCGGGGTCGCCGACGTGCACCGGCGCGCCGTGCACCATCGGATAGTGCCCGCTCACCTCGACGGCGGTCTTCACCAGCGCCTCGGGCACCGGCCGCATCGACACGACCAGCGGCCCCGACAGGCTGCCCGCCGCCTCGCAGGGGACGTCGGTGACGTACATCGGCACGTTCGTCCCCAGCTCCAGGTGCCGTACCGGCACCCCGGCCGCGAGCAGGGCCGCCTCGAAGGTGAAGCTGCACCCGATGAGGAACGGCACCAGGTCGTCCCGCCACTCCGCCACCACGTCGCCGAGGTCCGCGACCGGCTCGCCGTCGCGGTAGAGCCGGTATCCGGGCAGGTCGGTACGGAGGTCGCCGGGAAACAGCGGCGTGGACCAGGTCCCGGGCTCCCCCACGTCGAGCACGGGGCACGCCTGCGGGTTCTGGTGGGCGAACAGCAGCAGCTCGTACCGCAACCGTCTGGGCACGGCGATCAGGTTGGCCTGCGTCCAGCCCCTGCACCAGCCCGCCGTGGGCACCCGCTCGCCGGCGCGGAAGCGCTCCCGCGCCTGCGCCGGGCTGAGGTCGGCGACGTTCACCTCTTGACAGTATGGCGGGCCGCGTTCGACGGTCCACCACGCCTCGCGAGGCGCCTTACCTGAGGGGTACTCATATCGAGCGGGGGAACCGGTGATGCCGGGACTTTCCGGGGTAGCGGGACGGTCTTCACCAACGACATCTGGCAGCCGCACCTGCGTCCTGACCGCGACGACGGCCACTACCTGCGGGTGGGCCGGATCGCGCCCGTGGTGGGCGTGGCGCTGGGCGGCGGCACGTTCCTGGCGTGGGCCCGGCTCAGACGGCTCTGACGGGCTCCTTCGCCCGCTCGTCGTAGGCCTCGCGGGCGGCGATCACGTCGTCGGCGTGCTCGCGCGCCCAATCGCCGATGGCCCGCAGGACGTCTATGGCGCTGCGGCCCAGGTCGGTGAGCTCGTACTCGACCCTGGGCGGGATCGTCGGGTAGACGGTCCGGGTGGCCAGCCCGTCGCGCTCGAGGGCGCGCAGGGTCTGCGACAACATCTTCTGCGTGACGCCGTCGAGCATGCGGCGCAGCTCGTTGAACCGCCTGGGCCCGTCGAGCAGCGCGCCCATGGCCAGTCCGGTCCACTTGTTGCTGAACATGTCGATCACGGTGCGCGGCTTGCACGCCCGCAGGAACGCGTCGGCGCCGCCGTGCTTCCTGAGATCTGGAAACGTAGTATCCATCAGGAACCTGAATACCAGACAAGTGCCTTCTTCACAATGGGTACCGTCATTGAACAGCATGAAGGCATGCAAGCTATGACGTTTCGCTCCTTCGGGGAGCCAGAGGTGCTGCAGCTCGAGACCGTGACGCGGCCGATGCCGCGGCGGAACGAGGTGCTGGTCAAGGTCCGGGCCGCAGGCGTCAACCCACCGGACTGGAAGGTGCGGCGCACCCCGTTCCCCCCGCATTTCGTCGAGCCCCCGCTGATCCCCGGCTGGGACGTGTCAGGCGTGGTCGAGGAGATCGGCGAGTACGTCGGCCGGTTCAAGCCCGGCGACGAGGTCTTCGGGATGGTGGACTTCCCCTACCCCGCCGGCGCGTACGCCGAGTACGTGGTGGCCAGGCCCCGGCACCTCGCCCGCAAGCCGGCCGGGATCGATCACGTCCAGGCCGCCGCGCTGCCCATGCCGGCCCTGACCGCGTGGCAGGCGTTCTCGGACATCGTCGAGATCTCGCCGGGGCAGCGGGTGCTCGTCCACGCGGCCGCCGGCGGCGTCGGGCACCTGGCCGTGCAGCTCGCCAAGCTACGCGGCGCGTACGTGATCGGCACCACGCGGGCCTCGAAGCACGACTTCGTACGGGGACTGGGCGCGGACGAGGTGATCGACTACACGAGCGTCGACTTCAGCGAGGTCCTGTCGGACGTCGACATCGTGCTCGACATGGTGGGCCTGATGGCCAGGGGGCAGGAGTACCCGCTCCGTTCGCTTCGCGTGCTGCGCCCGGGCGGCATGTTCATCGCGGGCTCGGGGATGACCCCCGCCGACGCGGCCGCGTTCGACCAGGCAGGTGTGCGGCGGGGACAGTTCAGCGTGGAGCCTGATCATGCCGCGCTGGCGGAGATCGCCGCTCTGGCGGCGGACGGCAAGCTGGCCGCCCATGTGGACCGGGTCTTCCCGCTGGCCGACGCCGCCAAGGCGCACGCGGTCATGGAGAGCGGCGACTTCGTCGGCAAACTGGTCCTTACGGTTTCCTAGTACTCGACCTCGAAGGTGTGCGGCCCCAGGGCGTACCTGTCTCCCCTGGGCAACACGTACCCGTGCTCGATCAGGTGCGCGACGCACTCGCGCACCTCCTCCTCGGTCAGTCCGGACGCCCGCACGACCCCTGCCGGACTCGCCGTCCCATGCTCGACCGCCTGTGAAGCCACCGCCTCGTACACGTGGATGTCGATGTCCGACAGAGCCTGCACATCGTGGGCCTCGATCATGAGCGCTGTCTCGCCCCCTCCCTCAACCGGTACGGATCGACTTCGCGATCCGGGTAGCGACGGAGGTACTCGGTCTCCAGCTCGTTCGTCCGTGACGTGTGCACCGCCAGAGCGTCCTCCGACCCGTGGAAGAACGTGTCGCTCCGGGTCGCGTGCAGCTGCCGCAGCTCGCGGAGCAGATCCTCGTCGCTGAGCTGCGCCGGGTCTATTCCCATCGTCGTCATGGGCTTCCCCTACCCCAGTGCCCTCGACAATATCTGTCACATTTCCTGACATATTGGCATTGTTTGTAAGAGATCGCCGCCTTACGTTCCCCTTATGGACCTCGAGCTCAGGCACCTCAGGATCGTCCGCGCGGTCGCGGACGCGGGAAGTGTGAGCAAGGCCGCGTCCCTGCTCGGGCTGGCACAGCCGGCCCTGACCGCCCAGCTCAAGCGCATCGAGAGGGGGCTCGGCGGCGCCCTCTTCGAGCGCGACCGGCACGGCGCGAGACCCACCAGGCTGGGCGAGCTGGTGCTCTCCAGGGCGCGAGTGCTGCTCCCCGCGGCCCAGGAGCTACAGGAGGAAGCCGTACGTTTCGCCGCCTCCCCCTCCTCCCCCGGCTACCGCATCGGCGCGACCAACGGCCCCATCCTGGGCGGCCTGGTCGACCGGCTGGCCACGGAGCGCCCGGTCAGCACGTACACATCCTGGTCGGCACGCGAGCTGACCAGCATGGTCGAGCTCGGCCGCCTCGATTACGTGCTGACCGGCGCCTGCGGCGACTCCGGCACGCCCGCCGGCGCGCTCGTGTGGGAGTCGATCGCACTCGACCCCGTGTTCTGCCTGGTCGGCGAGGATCATCCGGCGGCCAAGGAGAAGGAGGTGGAGCTGGCCGGCCTCGCCGGCGAGCACTGGGCCGTGACGCCCGGCGACGGCTGCTTCGCCGACTGCTTCGCCACGGCCTGCGCGCGTGCCGGGTTCACCCCCGGCACGATCTACGAACCGACGTCTCCACCTGCACGCACCTCGCCCAGGTCGGCCGCGCGGTGGTGCTGTGCCAGGCCACCCACCAGCCCGCCCAGGGCCTCGTCATGGTGCCGCTCGCGGGCGCGCCGCTGCGCTGGCGGCAGCTCCTCGGCCGCCACCCCACCGCCCCCGACGCCGCGTGGGTGGTGTCGCAGGCCAAGCAGGTCCACATGGACGCAGTACGCCGGAGCCTGGTCTACTCCGACTGGCTGGTACGGAACCCGGGTTACGGCACCGCCCCATAACTCCCGCCGCTGCCACCGTCAGGCATGGTGCGACGGCGACCGTCACGCGCCGCCACGCGGCCCGGCGGCGGCCGTCGAGCGCACCCAGCCGCGCGGCCCGGACAGCCCGAGGGGAGGGCGTGCCCTCTGGCCCTTCCCGAACCGGCCCCTCACGCCAGGTTGTACTCCCACCCCGGCCGCCATTCGAACGGCGCGTCGACCAGTTCCTCCAGGGAAGTCCCGTCCAGCAGATTCTGCAGCGCCCACCGATTGGCGGAGTGCGACACCAGAAGCACCACGCACCCCTGCCACTGCTCCATCACATCCCGTAGAAACCCCGCCATCTCCGCCACTACCTGCCGATAACTCTGCCCGCCCGGCCACGGCGTATCGATGTGCCTGCTCCGCAGCGCCGCCACCTCACTGACCGGCCGCCCGTTGTAGATCCCGTAGTCACATTCCCTGAGCCGCCGATCGAGCCTGATCTCCTTGCCGCTCCCCACAAAGGCGATCTCCGCCGTCTGCACGGCCCGCCGCAGGTCGGAGGCGTACACGACGTCCACCTCCCGCCGCCGCACCCCCAGCTCCACAGCCAGCGCCCGCCCGCGCTCGGACAGCTCACCAGGCAACCAGCCGGTGGCGATGCCCGTCTCGTTGTCCACGGTGACGGAATGCGTCTCGTAAACCAGCTTCACGGCCACGCCAAGACGCTACCCGCCCCCACCTCGCCTGCCTTCTCGCGTCCCTAAACCGAGACCCGAATATGATCGAGTCAGGCTCCAACAACGTTGCCGAGCATGGAATGATGTCGGCGGAGATCTGTCTCCCGTTCGGCCGGGCACGACGACCGGATCCGATGCTCTAGCCTTAGCTTGCACGGGGGCTCGGCATGGTCCTTCGGACGTCCCGCCGCACGTCACACAACTGAATCCAGGGGCGGTAGCTCAGCCGGTCAGAGCATCGGACTCATAATCCGTGGGTCGTGGGTTCAAGTCCCACCCGCCCTACTACTCCCGATCAGCCAAAACCCCGTCTGATCTGCGCTGGTGCGCAGCGACGGGGGTTTCGCATGTCCGGCTGTCCACGACTCGTGTCGATCGTCTGCGGATGTCCCCACCCAATGCTTACCCGCGATCTGAGCATGTGCCGGATCACGAATCGCGATCGCCACCGTCCAGCACACCGAAGGCCTGTTGGGCTCCGAGGACATTTCAGACGGAGCCAGCTCTTAGATGTGTGATGTCGATGCCCTTGGCCACCAGCCAATCTAGGTACGGGCCGAGCGGGTGGTTGGCACTCTCCATCAGAGCAACGGCCTCCCGGGTCGCGCGGTGCGCCCACTCGATGTTCGCCGCCAGGTAGTCATCGATACTGTCCGGGCGCGAGATGCGAGGCGCCATGCGCTTAGCCTGCTGACACTCCTGCTTTGCCCGGTCAGCACGCCCTACGCCATCAGCTGCCAGCCCGTAGTCCGGCTCAACCTTGATCGACAGCGACAGCATGTCCATGCCACCACCTGTAGGGCGTCAAACTCGCGCACGTGGGTTGAACTGGGATTTCACCAGTCGAGCTAGGCGGCTCGGCGGTATTCGTTGATCACTCCTCCGAGTATCTTGTGGTGTTCGATCCGGCCTTCCATCGGCACCACCACATGCTCATCGTGATCGGGTGGCCGTTGCCTACGGGCCTGATGCGGCCGATGGGCGTTGTAGTGATCGACATACTCGCTCAGGACCGAGCGCAGGTGACGTTCACCGTAGATCAACATGCGGTCAGTGCACTCAACTCGCACCGTCCGGACCCAGCGCTCGGCGAAGTAGTTCGCCCTCGGCGTCCGCGGCGGCGTCCTCAGCACCGCGATACCCACGGCGGCGAACACCTCATCGAAGACGGTGGTGAACTTGGCATCCCGATCGCGGATGAGGAAGCGGAACGACCCTGCTCGCTCGCCCAGGTCGATCAGGAGATTGCGGCCTGCTGAGCCGTCCACACCCCGGTCGGGTGGCAGGTCACGCCTAGGACGTGCACGTGTCGCGTGCGGACCTCCATCACGAACAACACGTACAAGCGCTGCGGAAAGATCGTGTCCACATGGAAGAAATCACAAGCCAGGAGGCCTTCGGCCTGTGAGCGTAAGAAGGTCCGCCAGGACATGTCGAGATGTCGGGGCGCCGGATCGAAACGGCGGGAGCGCAGGATGCGCCGCACGGTCACCTCGCTAACCTGAAAACCAAGCCGCACCAACTCCCCGTGCACCCGTCGATGGCCCCATCCAGGGTTCTCCCGCGCCAAGCGAATAATCAGATCCCGAAGCTCCGGAGTCGTCCCCGGACGCCCGGGCCGATGCGGGTAGGTCCAGGCCCGTCGCACCAGGCGACGATGCCACGCCAGCAACGTCGCCGGAGTGACCAGCCGATGAGCACGCAGCACCGCCGGCAACCACCGGGCCAACGCGCGAGAACGGCCCGATCAGCCCAGTCCGGCTTCGGCCGTCCGACCTGACGCCGCAGCACCCCCACCTCATGACGCAACACCATGATCTCCGCGTCCTTCGACGCTTGACCGCGGCCCAGCAACATCAGCCAGCCGAACACCCGAAGCGCAACCAGATAGAGGAGACGGACAAGCACAAGACGCGATCGTGCCTGGGGGAGCGGACCCCGTCAAACCACAGGTCAGAGCCATCGTGGCCGTATTTTGACGCGGTACAGGACCCTGCTGGTTAACTCGCGCGGTGTCGGCTGGTTCGTGATCTGATGGCTTCTGTCCTTGATCACGTTCGTGGGAGCAGCCGTTGCCTC
>NZ_JBFAMX010000053.1:0-34538 GCF_040659615.1 Nonomuraea sp. NPDC049784 | reverse complement strand
CGGGGCGCCGGGCCGGCCCGTCGCCCGCTCCCACAGCACGGTGGTCTCGCGCTGGTTGGTGATGCCGAGCGCGCCGATCTGGCCGTCCTCGATGCCGGCGCCGCTGACCGCCTCGGCGAGCACGCCCTGCACGGCCTGCCAGATCTCGCCCGCGTCGTGCTCCACCCAGCCCGGCTTCGGGAAGATCTGGCGGTGCTCGCGCTGGGCGACGGAGATGATGTTGCCGGCCTGGTCGAAGACGATGCAGCGGCTGGACGTGGTGCCCTGGTCGATGGCTGCGACGTAGTGAGGTCGAGGCACGGGGTTCCTCGCTTGGTTCAGGTTCGGCAATGCCGAACGAATGCTATTTCGTGGCCTTAGGGATGTTCAAGTGAGCGGGTGATGGCGCGGGCGGCGTCCCGTACGTACGAGACGAACTCCATGTGCAGGGCGCCGTCGGCGGCCAGCCGCTCGACGGCGCCGCGTATGCCGATGGCGCCCACCACCAGGCCGCGCGGGTCCTTGATGGGCGCGGCGATGGCCACCTCGCCCTCGGTCAGCTCCTCCATCTCGGCCGCCCAGCCGCGAGCCCTGACCAGGTCGAGCTCCTTCTCCAGCGCCGCGGGGTCGACGACCGTGTTCTTCGTGTACGGCTGGAGCGGCGGTGCGGGCGCCTCGCCGTACGGGTCGTGGGCGAGCAGGACCTTGCCGAGCGCGCTGGCGTGCGTCGGCAGGTAGGTGCCCACCTGGAGGGTCTGCAGGCTGTCGTCGGGCCGGAACACGTGGTGGATCACCAGCACGTGACCTTCGTGGAGGGTGCCGATCCAGGCGCTCTCCCTGCTGCGCCCCGCCAGGGCGTCGGCCCAGTTGATGGCGCGGGTGCGCAGCTCGTTGACGTCGAGGTAGCTGCTGCCCAGGTGGAGCAGCGTGGCGCCGAGGCGGTACTTCCCGCTGGCCTGGTCCTGCTCGACGAACCCGACGTGGACCAGCGTGCGCAGGATGCCGTGCAGTGTGCCCTTGGGCAGGCCCAGCGCCCTGGCCAGCTCGGCCACCCCGAGCCGGCGTGGTCCTGAGGCGAGCAGGCGCAGGATCGCGGCCGCCCGCTCCACAGACTGAATCGTCTCTCCCACACCCGCACCTTAGCGCAGTTGTGTTCGGTATTGCCGAACGAATCTTGGGGTGGAACCGATCACCTCATGTCCGCGTCCAGGAGGTGGGGGAAACGCGATGTTGATCCTTAATGGAATGGAAGTTCCGTTAAAATGGAACGTTGCGACAAGGAGACTAGATGGACCAACTTTCCCGTTCGGCGGGAACTGTGCGGCCCGGCGGCCGTACGGCGAGGGTGCGCGCGGCCGTTATGGAGGCCACGCAGGATGAGCTGGTCGAACACGGCTTCCATGGCCTGACCATGGACCAGGTGGCGGCCAGGGCGGGCGTCGGCAAGACCACGGTTTACCGGCGATGGGGGAGCAGGGCGGGCCTGGTCGCCGACCTCATGACCGAGCTGGCCAACCAGTCCACGCCCCATGCCGACACGGGTGGCGTGGAAGGCGACCTGCGGGCCAACGCCCTGTCCGTCCTGGGGGCGATCAACGACGGGCGCCTCGGGGCCACGTTCCAGGCGGTGATCGCCGCCGCCACCAGCGACGAGCAGGCCGCCGGCGCGCTGCGCACCTTCTACCTGCTCCGGATCGAGGAGTGGGCCAACGTCGTGGAGCTGGCCGTCAAGCGGGGCGAGCTGCCCGAGGGCACGGACGGCGGCGAGGTGATCCGGGCGATCTCGGCACCGCTCTACTACCGGCTGGTGATCACGAGGGAGCCGGTGACCCGGGAGGACGCCGAGCGGTCGGTGTCGCGCACGCTGGCCGCCGCCAGGGCCGGGGCGTTCGTCGTACGTGGGTTGGAGGGGGAGCCCTAGGGGGTCGAGCGCGGCCAGATGGAGCCATACCACCACAGGATGCCGCCCATCACGATCAGGCCGCCCGCCGTTGCCAGCTTGGCGATGAGGTCGGTGGGCGGGCCGGTGAAGGGCAGGTTGCCGCGGTGGTGACCCCAGGGGCAGTCGTTCCTGACGCGGCTGGAGTCGATGAGCGTGCCCGGCTGACGGTCGTTCAACGAGTACGCCTCGATCTCGGCCGCGCTGCCCTTCCGCACCCGGACCTGCCTGGCGATCGTCTTGCGGGCCGGGATCGAGCCGGTCGCCACGCTCTCCCCGTCGGCCTGGAGGTCGAAGCTTATGGGTTTGGAGGTCTGGTTGTGGAGCGTGACCTCCGCGCGTCCCGAGCGGCAGCCCACGTCGTCCACCGTCAGCGTGAACGGGTCGTCGCGGTCCGGCCACGCCTGCGCGCTCTTGGGAAGGAGCGGTGCGGCGCACAGCGCAACAGCGGCCAGGACGATACGCGTTCCTATGCGCATGAGCTCCCCCCGGGCATGATCTTTGCTACGTAAGGTGCCCAAGTGGGCACGAAAAGTAACATCGGCGGACTGGGGGAGCGCAGACGGCTCTGGACCCTTCATGATGGAGGTATGGCGGAAGCGATCTACGTCGGCGGTTTGTTGGTGGCGACGCCGCTTCTCGATGACCCGAACTTCCGGCGTAGTGTCGTGCTGATCCTCGAACACGACCACGACGGCGGGACTCTGGGTGTGGTGCTCAACAGGCCGAGCGACATCTCGGTGACCCAGGTTCTCCCCGTGTGGGACCCCTTGGTGACCGGGCCGCCCGTGCTCTTCGAGGGCGGGCCGGTGCAGACGGACAGCGCGCTCGCGCTGGCGGCGGTCCCCAGCGGCGAGGAGCCGCTCGGCTGGCGCAGGCTGCACGCGGGCACCCCGGCCGTCTCGCGGCTGGGCACGGTGGATCTGGACGCGCCGCCTGAGATCCTGCAGGGGGAGATCGCGCAGATGCGCATCTTCGCGGGGTACGCGGGATGGTCGTCCGGCCAGTTGGAGAGCGAGATCGCCGAAGGCGCCTGGTACGTCGTCGACTCCGAGGCCGGCGACACCTTTCATGACGATCCCCGGGCGCTCTGGCGGCACGTGCTACGGCGCCAGCGCGGCGAGCTGGCCTTCGTGGCGACCTGCCCGGACGACCCGACGATGAACTGACGACCTGGCGGTCCGGGCCCCTCAGCAGTCCCAGCCGGGCCGCAGCGAGCGTTCGGCCAGCTCGATGGTCTCCGCCATCCGCCGCGTGATCTCCGGCAGGGTCGCGTCGCGGCGCGGGCACTCGAAGCCGACGCGCATGGTGCACGAGGCGAACGCGACGATCAGGTGGGAGAGCTGGTCCTCGTCGGGGTCCACGCCCCGGCGGGCGGCGATCACCTCGACCAGGCGGCGCTCGGTCTCCGCGCCTCGGGCCACCGAAAGCCCGACCAGGCGCGGATGACTTTCCAGGAGCCGCCGCATCTTCAGGAACCTCTCCGCGTCCTCGGGCGTTGAGCTCACGACGTCGTGCAGGACCGCGCGCAGCGCGTGCGTGAGCGACGTGAACGCCGGCTCGTCCTCGGGGCGGGAGGCCAGGGTCTCGAGCAGGATCTCCTCGCCGTGGTCGTGGAACCACAGCACCAGGTGATCCTTGCTGGTGAAGTAGCGGAAGAATGTGCGAGGAGAGATCTCGACGGCCCCCGCGATCTGCTCCACCGTGGTCGACTCGTATCCTTGTTCGAGGAAGAGGTCGAGCGCGGCGTCGAGGATCGCCAGGCGCGTCTTCTCCTTCTTGCGTTCCCGAAGACCCACAGCGGCCACTCCCTCGAAACCTTTCTGTCACAGTGTGCCATAAGTCATACCGCGACGATTAAAAATCGATTGTGATAAGTCATCCTCTGACATAGATTACCTAGCGTTTACGAGATCTATGCCCCGGTGGGGGCTTACTTAGGGGGACTTCATGGCTCACGCGAAGGCGGTCGACGCGCCGTCGTCGCTCGGCCCCGCGAAAACGGGGACAGGTGGCAACCCGTGGCTCGTGCTGCTGGCGGTCAGCCTGGGCGTCATCATGGTCATGCTCGACGGCACGGTCGTGGGCATCGCCAACCCGTCCATCCAGGTTGACCTCAAGGCCTCGCTGTCCGACCTGCAGTGGGTGACCAGCGGTTACCTGCTGGCGCTGGCGGTGTTCCTGATCACCGCCGGCAAGCTGGGCGACCTGTTCGGGCACAAGCGCGTCTTCCTGATCGGTGTGGCCGGCTTCGCCCTCTCTTCGGTGGGCATCGGACTCAGCGCCGAGCTCGCCGACATCATTCCCGGCCTCAGCCCGGTCGGCGCGCTGATCGCCCTGAGGGTGCTGCAGGGCCTGTTCGGCGCAATGCTCCAGCCGGCCGCCCTGGCGCTGCTGCGTGGAGCGTTCCCCGGCGAGAAGCTCAACCAGGCGATGGGGGCCTGGGGTGCGATCATCGGCCTGTCCAGCGCCGCCGGCCCGATCGTGGGCGGCCTGCTGGTCGAGAACGCGAGCTGGGAGACGGTCTTCTTCATCAACGCCCCCGTCGGCCTCGCCGCCCTCGTCCTGGGCACCATCCTGATCAAGGACAACCGCGCGCAGACGCTGGCGAGGATCGACTGGCTCGGCGTGCTGCTGCTGTCCGGCGCGATGTTCTCGCTCGTCTGGACGATCATCAAGGCTCCCGAGTGGGGCTGGGGCGACAGCACGACGCTGACCTTCATCGCCGTGTTCGCGGTGCTGGTCGGCGCGTTCATCTTCTGGCAGAGCAGGGCCAGCCAGCCGCTGGTGCCGCTGTCGCTGTTCAGGAACGCCTCGATCTCCATCGGCACCGTGCTGATGATGATGGTCGCGTTCGCCATGTTCGGCGCGATGTTCTTCCTGGGCTTCTTCTTCCAGGGCGTGCACGGCCTGTCCCCGCTGGAGGCGGGCCTGCGCATGCTGCCGATGAGCGCCGGCATGATCTTCGCCTCGCCGCTGGCGGGCATGGCGATCGGCAGGCTGGGTCCGAAGATCACGATGGCGGCGGGCCTGGTGATCACCGCGTTCTCGATGTTCCTCATGTCCCAGCTCAGCATCGACGCGTCGTTCATCGAGAGCGGCATCCCGTTCGTGCTGCTGGCCTTCGGCATGTCGCCGGTGTTCGTGGGGGCCACGGAGATCATCGTGGGCAACGCCCCGGTTGAGCTGACCGGCGTCGCGGGTGGCGTGCAGCAGTCGGCCATGCAGGTCGGCGGCGCGCTCGGCACCGCGATCCTGGGCGCCGTGATGGCCGGCGAGATCTCCGACAAGCTGGCCGGCTACCTTGGCCCGGCTGCCCAGGCGATCCCGCCCGCGCAGATGACGGCGCTGGAGAAGGCCGCCGCGTTCGGCGCCGTGCCGCCTGGTGTGCCGCAGCAGATCGGCGACGCCGTGCACAACTCCTTCATGGACGGCATGCACGTGGCCTTCCTGGTGAGCACCGGCATCGCGCTGCTGACCGCCGTGCTGACGCTGTTCGTCAAGTCCGGCAGGAAGACCGATGGCGCGCCGGTCCACATGGGCTGACCTCGTCTTTCACGTACGGCCCTCGCCACGTGGCGGGGGCCGTACCGCTGTGTGGGGGACTAGGGCGCGTGCGGGCATAAACTCGGTGGGGTGAGCAGCACGAAGATCCTCCCAGAGCAGGAGACCACGCCGCGGACGTCGCACGGCGACGGCGATCACGAGCGGTTCGCCCACTACGCGGACAAGCACAAGATCACCGAGAGCATGGTGACGGGCACGCCCATTCGCGCCCTGTGCGGCAAGGTCTGGGTGCCCAGCCGCGACCCCAAGAAATATCCGGTCTGCCCGGAGTGCAAGGAGATCTACCAGGGTCTGCCCGCGGGTGGCGGCAAGGGCGGCGACGACAAGCAGTGAGTGTTGCTGAGCGGTAATCCCTCCACGTCGAGTTACGGTCGGTAGCCAGACCAGCTCACGTTGTAGTGGGGGATTGCATGGCCCGGCGCGTGACCGCCGTCTCGTTGGCGTGCCTCCTGGCGGCCGGGCTCACGCCGCCGCTCCGGGTCGAGGCCGCGCAGGCGGCAGTCTGCGCCGCCGCCCATGCCTTGCGGGTGCCATGGCCACGTTCGCCCAGGCCGGAAGACGTGGCCAGGGTCATGACCGAGGTGGCCAGGAGGCTGGCCGGCGTCACGCCGCCAGCCCGGATCACCGTGCCCACCTGGGTCCACGTCATCACCGGCGGCGTGCGCCCGGTCTCCGACCAGGACGTCGAGGCTCAGATCAAGGCGCTCAACTCCGCGTACGGCGGCGTCTACGGCGGCGTGGACACCGGCGTGCGCTTCAAGCTCGAGGGCGTCACGGTCGACGAGAACGCCTTGTGGTTCACCGACCCCGTGGGCTACGAGCGGCCGATGAAGGCGAAGCTGCACCGCGGCGACGCCGCCACGCTCAACCTCTACATCGCCCAGCTCAGCACGCAGATGCTGGGCTTCTCGAGCTACCCCTTCTGGTACGACGAGTCCCCCGGCCTCGACGGCGTCGTGATCGACTGGCGCAGCCTGCCCGGCGGCCCGCTCTCCAACTACAACCGCGGCTTCACCGGAGTGCACGAGATCGGGCACTGGCTCGGCCTCTTCCACACGTTCGAGAACGGCTGCGCGCTGCCCGGCGACGGCATCGCCGACACCCCGATGGAGGCCAGTCCGACCGAGGGCTGCCCGCCGGGCAAGGACACCTGCTCGAACCCGGGCACCGACCCCGCGCACAACTTCATGGACTACGCCTACGACCGCTGCATGTCGGAGTTCACGCAGGAGCAGGCCGAGCGGATGCACCAGATGTGGGCGGTGTACCGGCACGCCCCGGTGACCTAGGTTTCCGACAAATTACGATGTGTGGGTGACAGCACCGAAGGCACTCGACACTCCCCACAGACCCACGCGTATCCTCGCGCCCGAATTCCGCACCCCGACGGTCGGGATCGTCCTGACGATCACATTGGTCGCCTTCGAAGGCATGTCGGTCGCGGTCGTCATGCCGACGGTGGCGAAGGAGCTGAACGCGCTCAACCTCTACGGGATCAGCATCTCCGCCTTCCTCATCGCCAGCCTGTTCGCGAACGTGGTGGCGGGGCTCTGGTCGGACCGCCGCGGCTACCCGCTGCCGTTCCTGGCCGGGGTGGTGCTGTTCGTGGTGGGCATGGCGCTGGCCGGCGCGGCCCAGTCGGCCGAGCTGTTCCTCGTGGCGCGGGCCGTACAGGGGCTGGGGGCGGGGGCTTCCATCGTGGCGCTGCTCGTGATGATCGCTCGGGTCTATCCGGCGGGGTTGCGGCCCAAGGTGTTCGCGGCCGTCTCCGCGGCCTGGGTGGTGCCCGCCATGGTGGGGCCGGCCGTGGCCGGGTTCGTGGCCGTGCAGTGGGGATGGCGCTACGTCTTCTTCGGGATCATCCCGCTGGTCGTGCCCGCGCTGGCGATGCTCGTACCCGCGCTGCGCATGCCCTCGTCCCCGGCGGAGCCGTCGCAGGGGCCGCGGTCGAAGCCGCTGGCGATGACGCTGGCCGCCACCGCCACGGCGGGCGGAGCCGGGGTGCTGCTGCACGGAGTGGACCGGCTGCACACGGATCCCGCGCCGGGAGCCGTCGAGACGGTGGCGGGCCTCGCGTTCCTCGTCTACGGGCTGTACCGGCTGCTGCCGCCCAGAGCGCTGCGGTTCGGGCGGGGGCTGGCGACGACCGTGCTGATGCGCGGGTTCTTCTCGGCGGCCTTCTTCGGGGTGAACTCCTTCATCCCGCTGGCGCTGGAAGAGGTGAAGGGCTTCGATCCGACCTACGCGGGGATCGCGCTGACCACCGGGGCGCTGGGATGGTCCACGGGGTCGTACCTGCAGAGCAGGAAGGACGGGGAGGCGTACAAGAGGATCCGGCTGGGGGCGGGGTGCGTCACCATCTCGATCCTGATATGTCTGCTTTCCGTCCTTCCTGGGGTGACCGGGTGGATCGCGGTGCCCGCCTGGATCGTGGCCGGGTTCGGGATGGGACTCGGCATGACCACGGTCAGCGTCACCGCGTTGAAGCAGTCGCCGGTGAACGAGCAGGGGGCGAACTCGGCCGCCCTGTCGGTCACGGACATGCTCGGATCCGCGCTTTCGGTCGGGATCGGCGGTGCGCTGGTCAACCTGATCGGGCACTCGCCCTCCCAGATCGCCACCGGGTTCGTCGTGATCTCGTTTCTCATGGCCGCCATCGCGCTGAGCGCCACCGCGCTCGCCGGACGCACCCGCTGAATTCCGCCTCTCCTGTCACAGCGATAACGGTTCTCCTGATCCTCGTCCCGAGGAGTGATAGGACAGCGGGACAGGGAGGTGCCATGGAGGATGATCGCCGTGTCTGGCCGCCTCAGCCCGGTCCGAGGCATCGCCGCACTCCTCCGCGATACACGTGGGGTCCGCCTCATGAGGAGGAGCCGCGGCGCGGGCGCGTGGGCCCCCTGGAGGCCGTACCGGACCTGGAGCCAGAGCCGGAGCCCGTCCGGGACTTCGAGCAGGTACGGCGGGAGCCGCATCCGCTCGACCTGCAGCCGGTACGCGGCGAGCCCCACCCGCTGGATCCCGAACCGGACGAGCCCTGGAACCCGCGGATCCGCAGGACCGTGGAGACCGAGGAGGACCCTTGGGACTCGCTCCCCCCGTCCGCCCGGTTCCGCGGCTCCCCGGTGGATCCGGGGCGGCGCAGGCGCGTGGCAGGGCCCGCCTGGCGGCGGTGGGCAGGTGTGACGGCGGGGGTGCTCGCCGGGGTGGGGCTGGTCGCGGGGGCGAGCGCGGTCGCGCTGCGGATCGCCGCGCCACCGGTGGAGACCGGCCGGCTGAGCGACTCGCTGGCCGGGGTGACGGTGACGTTGCCGGAGGGATGGCGCCAGGGGGCGGTGGCGCCGGTGACGGGGTTCACGTCGGTGATCAGGGACGATGGCGGCGGGCTCGTCATGGCCAGGCCGGTCCCCGGGCCCGTGGAGAACGCCGAGAAGGCCACGGCGGAGGCCGCGGAGCTGTACTCCAGGCTGCTGCTCAAGGGCGACCAGGTGACCGTCGTCGAGAACAAGGAACTTCCGGGAGGCCGCACGCGCGCGATGCGGGCGGAATATCAGGATGTGGCCAACCGGCCGGCGTTCATGCGAGTGACACTGCTCACTCGGGGCGGCGACGGTGTGCTGCTCGTGGGGCTGCTCCAACCCGAGGAAACCGCTCGCAGACAGGCGCTCGACGCGGTCATGGCGAGCATCCGATAAGCCGCATAGCACGTGGAGATGACGTTGGCCAGAATCCTCGGCTCACGGCACGTCTTGTCGGTGGGCCCGATTACCCTTGGGTCACTGTGAGAAAGCGAAGCACACGAACCCCAGAGGTGATGCGGTGAGCACCTTCGCCGCGTCCCACCTTTCGCCTTCCTATCCAGACCGAGCCGCATGGGGCACCGCGCCCAAATTGCGTGCCTGGCAGGAGGAGGCGTTCGACCTCTACTTCAGGCGCGAGCCGCGTGACTTCCTCACCGTGGCGACGCCGGGCGCGGGTAAGACGACCTACGCCCTCCGGATCGCCAGCGAGCTGCTCGCCAACGGGGTGATCAGAGCGGTCACCGTCGTCACGCCCACCGAGCACCTCAAGCGCCAGTGGGCCGACGCCGCCAGCCGGGTCGGCATCGCCATCGACCCCGAGTTCAAGAACAGCCAGGGCGCCACCTCGCGCGACTACACGGGCGTCGCGGTGACGTACGCGCAGGTCGCCATGCACCCCGCCCTGCACAGGGCGCGCACGGAGGCGCGCAAGACGTTGGTGATCTTCGACGAGATCCACCACGCGGGCGACGCCAAGTCGTGGGGCGACGGCGTGCGCGAGGCGTTCGAGCCCGCCACACGCCGCCTTCAGCTGACCGGCACCCCGTTCAGGTCCGACGACAACCCGATCCCCTTCGTCGGCTACGAGGAGGACGGCGAGGGCCTCAAGCGCAGCGTCGCCGACTACTCCTACGGCTACGGCCCCGCGCTCGACGACGGCGTCGTGCGCCCGGTCATCTTCCTGGCGTATTCCGGCGAGATGAAGTGGCGCACCAGGGCGGGCGACGAGATCGCCGCCACGCTCGGCACACCGCTCACCAAGGACCAGCTCTCCCAGGCGTGGCGGGCCGCGCTCGACCCGAAGGGCGACTGGATCCGCCAGGTCATGCAGGCCGCCGACCGCCGTCTCACGGAGGTGCGCAGGGGCGTGCCCGACGCGGGCGGCCTGGTCATCGCCACCGATCACGAGACCGCCCGGGCCTACGCCCGCCACCTGCGCAACATCACGGGCGAGGGGGCCACGGTCGTCCTCTCCGACGACCCCGGGGCGTCGAAGAAGATCAAGGCGTTCGCGGCCTCGGAGGACCGCTGGCTGGTGGCCGTGCGCATGGTGTCAGAGGGGGTCGACATCCCCCGCCTGTGCGTGGGCGTCTACGCCACCTCCACCTCGACCCCGCTCTTCTTCGCCCAGGCCGTGGGCCGCTTCGTGCGCGCCCGCAAGCGCGGCGAGATGGCCTCGGTCTTCCTCCCCTCGGTGCCCACCCTCATGGGGCTGGCCAACGAGATGGAGGTGGAGCGCGACCACGTGCTCAACAAGCGGCCCCCGGAGGACGGGCTCGACGACAGCCTCCTCGAGCAGGCCAACCGCCAGAAGGACAATCCCGACGTCCTCGGCGACGAGCTCCCGTTCGAGACGATGGAGACGTCGGCCACGTTCGACCGGGTGCTGTTCGACGGTGGCGAGTTCGGCACGGGCGCGGAGGTCGGCTCGGCCGAGGAGGAGGACTTCATCGGTCTGCCGGGCCTGCTGGAGCCCGACCAGGTGGCGACGCTGCTGCGCAAGCGCCAGTCCGACCAGCAGGCGGCCAAGCGCAAGCAGGCGGCGGAGCCGGCGCGCGAGACCCTGTCGCCGCATGAGCAGATCGCGGAGCTGAGGCGCGAGCTCAACGGACTGGTGGGCGCGTGGAACCACCG
The DNA here is from genome assembly GCF_040659615.1 of Nonomuraea sp. NPDC049784. Classification (NCBI taxonomy): domain Bacteria; kingdom Bacillati; phylum Actinomycetota; class Actinomycetes; order Streptosporangiales; family Streptosporangiaceae; genus Nonomuraea; species Nonomuraea sp. NPDC049784. The sequence goes on along the minus strand of NZ_JBFAMX010000053.1, from coordinate 23,618 downwards.
CACGGGCCAGCCGCACGGCGTCATCCACTCGGAGCTGCGCCGCGCGTGCGGCGGTCCGCCGATCGCCCAGGCGACCGCGGAGCAGATCCAGGAGCGGATCGACACCATCCGCCGCTGGGCCACCCAGCGCCGCTAGCCGAGCTTTCTGGCGAGGATCGCGGCCCATCTCCGGCCGCGACTCGCGCTCGCCGTCCGGGCGGTGGACCTCCGTCGTGGCCCCCGCCCGAATCCCGGCAATTCGGGTATTACTACGCTCCGTGACTCTGTGCATTTGGCCACAGAACAGTGCCCTCCTGTTAGAAACTCGACCAAAACGGCAACAACCACACTTGGCTTGTCTCGGGATACAGAAGGACTTTGCCCATGTCGTCTGAGGCCACCAGAAAGCCGACGTTGAGCGTCACTTCCGGCCTCACCCGAAACGCAGTCATCGTCAGGCTCGAGGGCGAGCTCGACGTCAACGCGCTGTCGGTGCTGCGCGAGCACCTGGAGCCCCTCTGGGACCTGCCCCCGAGACCCTTCCTGATCCTCGACCTGGGCGAGCTGCGGTTCTGCGACTCGATGGGGATGAACGAGCTCGTCGGCGTCCTGCAGCGGTGCGAGGCCAGGGGGACCAGGCTCCTGCTCGGAGGGGTCCAGGGCGTCATGTCCAGGGTGTTGTCGATCACCGGGCTACGGCACGCGTTCGAGGTCTTCGCCCGGCTCGACGACGCGCTGCGCCTGGCGGTGGCCAAGGCCTGAGCTCAGGCGGGCGGCTTTCGGGCCAGGAGCGAGGCCTGCGGCGTCGGCGCGGTCGTCCCCTTAGAGGCGTGTTCCGGTATGCGTCGCCCAGTGCGCCCATCGGTCAGGACATAGCCCGATTTTCCGTGTATTGGAACCCTGAGTGCCGCTGTACTGCCTTTGACCTGTACGGGCAGCGTGAACGTGTGCTGGCGATGCACCGCGAGCACGGAGACGCGCCGGCCGATGCTCGGCCCTTCGTACAGCCAGACCAGCATCTTCCGCCCTTGGGTGCGCACGACGGCCTCGGCCGCCCGGCACTCGTGCGGGGTCGCCGCCCACGTCAGCATGATCTCCCGCCCCATCCGAGCGGACTGGGGCACCGGCACGCGCTCGTCGCAGGAGGGCTCGACGTGCGCCGCGACGGCATGGGCAGGGGGTGTGGACGGGTAGAGGGCGTCCATGGCGATCGTGCCGCCCTCCAGCAGCGCCACCGTCACGATCGCGCCCACCCGCTCGACTGCGCGGCCCTTCACGAGCACCCACAGGCACAGGGGGCCGAGCACGAGCCAGGCCACACCCAGGGAGACGGCCAACATGAAAGTACCTCACACGAAAAAGGAGTATGTGACTCTCCGTATTACTACGGCTCCGGAGAGGGTTCGCCCTCATGGATATCACATGACCTCAGCGTTGCCTATCATGTACGCTTCGTGATCAGCGAGTCGTGGGTGTGCCGGGTTGCCGTGGAAGGGTGCCTGAGGTGAGCCTGTACCTGCCCGAGGACATCAAGCACCAGGTCGCCGAGGCGGCCCGGGCTCACGGGATGTCCGAGGACGTCTACATCCGTGAGGCGATCATGCGCCGCTCTGGGGCGACGCGTTCACGATCCTGCCCGCTGACGCCAACTGATCACCCCACGACGGGCGCCCCCCGGAGGGTGGCGCCCGCGTCCTTCATCTCCGCCAGCGCCACCTCCGTGGTCGTGTGGGCCACGCCCGCCGTCAGGTCCAGCAGCACCCGCACCGCCAGGCCGTTCTTCACCGCGTCGAGCGCCGTGGCCCGTACGCAGTGGTCCGTGGCGATCCCCACCACGTCGACCTCGTGCACCCCGCGCTGCCTGAGCCACTCGGGCAGCGGGACCCCGTCGCCGGACGTGCCCTCGAAGCCGCTGTACGCGGCCGCGTATCCGCCCTTGCTGAACACCTCTTCCACGCCCGATACGTCGAAGGACGGGTGGAAGTCCGCTCCGGGGGTGCCGGCCACGCAGTGCGGGGGCCACGTCGAGACATAGTCGGGTTTGTCGGAGAAGTGGGTGCCGGGCGAGATGTGGTAGTCGCGGGTCGCCACCACGTGGTCATAGCCGTGCTCGGCCACGTGACGGGTAATCGCCGCCGCCACCTCGGAGCCTCCGGTCACGGGCAGGCTGCCGCCCTCACAGAAGTCGTTCTGCACATCGACGATGATCAGCGCGGTCCCCATAACCAGAACGATACGTCAGGCGAACTCCGTGGGGATCGCCGCGTACCCCCTGCCGAGGTGGAGGGCTTCCTGGGGGAGGCTGGCGACGGCGTCCGCGTGGCGCTCGCGGGCCGCGGACACGGGCTCCCTGCCCACGACCTCACCGTCGCGCACCAGCTCGTGCAGCAGGGGAATGCCGCCCTCGGGGACCAGGCCGCCGGTGGTGATCAGCTCGGTCTCCACGTGTCCCCACTCGTCCAGCAGCCGGAACGCCTCCTTGCGGCCCCCACGCGACGGTTTGCCCACCGAGCGCTTGGCCACGGCCTCCAGCTTGCCCGTGGCCGTCTCCCGCGCCACCAGCTTGTACACCAGGGCCGCCGTGGGGACGCCGGACCCGGTCACGAGGGAGGTGCCGACGCCGTAGCCGTCCACGGGGGCGGCGGCGAGCGCGGCGATGGCGTACTCGTCCAGGTCGGAGGTGACCAGGATGCGGGTGTCGAAGGCGCCGAGGGCGTCGAGCTGCTCGCGTACCTCCTGCGCGGCGGCGGCCAGGTCGCCCGAGTCGATGCGTACCGCACCCAGGTCCGGCCCGGCCAGTTCGAGGGCTGTGCGCACCGCCTCGGCCACGTCGTACGTGTCCACCAGCAGCGTCGTCCCGCGGCCGAGCGAGGCGATCTGGGCCTCGAACGCCTCCTTCTCCGAGTCGTGCAGCAACGTGAATGCGTGCGCCGCCGTGCCGGCCGTCGGGACGCCGTACACGTGCCCGGCCATCAGGTTGGAGGTGGAGGCGAACCCGGCGATGTACGCGGCCCGGGCGGCGGCCACGGCGGCGCCCTCATGCGTACGGCGCGAGCCCATCTCGATGATCGGCCTCTTGCCCGCGGCGTTGGTCATGCGGGAGGCGGCGGAGGCGATGGCGCAGTCATGGTTGAGTATCGACAGTGCGAGGGTCTCCAGCAGCACGGCCTCCGCGAACGTGCCCTCCACGATCATGATGGGAGAAGCGGGGAAGTAGAGGTCGCCCTCGCGGTAGCCGTAGATGTTCCCGGAAAACCGGTAATCGGCGAGAAACGCCAGAGTGGGGTCGTCGACGACATGGTTCTCAGACAGATAGGTGAGTTCTTCCTCACCGAAACGGAAGCGTTCCAGCTCGTCCAGGACACGTCCCGTCCCAGCGACAACCCCGTAGCGTCTGCCGCCCGGTAGATGTCTGGCGAAAACCTCGAAAACGGCGCGTCTGTTTGCGGCCCCACTCCGCAGGGCCGCCTGTAGCATCGTCAGCTCATAGTGATCTGTGAGCAACGCAGTGCTCATGGGCATCGTCACGACTCGAAGACTACGGCCCAGATAGGGCAGACTCGGGGATGTGGGTAGCACCGCTCCAATCGCCGTTGAGCGTCCGTCATCGGACGTCCGACCCGATCTGCCATGGGTGACCATCGTCTGGAACGACCCCGTCAACCTCATGTCCTACGTGACCTATGTCTTCCAAACGGTCTTCGGCTATACGAAGGAGAAGGCCGAGAAACTCATGCTGGACGTTCACCACAAGGGCAAGGCCGTCGTGTCCAGCGGCACGCGTGAAGAGATGGAACGCGATGTGCAGATTCTCCACTCCTACGGCCTGTGGGCGACGCTCCAGCCGGACTCGGTCAAGTGAGGCGGCGCGCGTGACATCGGGGTTCTCGCGAGGCAAGGGCGGCGGCGTCATCGCGGAGTTCGAGGCCGCGGAGGTCTCGTTGCTGCGCTCGCTCGTCTCGATGATGCTGGGCATCGTGGAGCCGGGTCAGACCAGTGACGACCCGCTGGAGCGGGCGCTGGGCATCGGAGGGGGCGAGGCGCCGTCCGACCCGGTGCTGGCCCGGCTGTTCCCCTCGGCGTACGAGGACGAGCAGGAGTCGGCGGAGTTCCGCCGCTACACCGAGGCCACGCTGCGCGACGGCAAGCGGGCCGACGCCCAGACCGTCTTCGACACCGCGAAGTCGGGCCGTGCCGAGCTCACGCCCGAGCAGGCTCAGGCGTGGCTGCGCTCGCTCAACGACGTACGCCTCACGCTCGGCACGAAGCTCGACGTGACCGAGGAGGTCCACGACGAGATCGCCATGATGTCCGAGGACGATCCGCGTTACCCGGCCTACGTCACCTACGACTGGCTGACCTACCTCCAGGACAGCCTGGTCCGGGCGCTCTGGTAATTTCCGGGCATGCTGTCGATCTCGCAGGAACTGGCAGACAAGATCGTCGCCCATGCCCGCGCCGACCACCCCGACGAGGCGTGCGGTGTCATCGCGGGCAAGAACGGCGTTCCCGAGCGATTCATCCCGATGGAGAACGCCGAGCGCTCGCCCACCTTCTACCGCTTCGACTCCATGGAGCAGCTGCGCGTCTGGCGCGAGATGGACGACCGCGACGAGGAACCCGTCGTGATCTACCATTCCCACACCGCCACCGAGGCGTACCCGTCGCGCACCGACGTGTCCTACGCCTCCGAGCCGGACGCCCACTACGTGCTGGTCTCCACACGGGACGAGGACAAGGTCGAGTTCCGCTCGTACCGGATCCTCGACGGAGCGATTACGGAGGAAGAGGTAAGGTTTCTCCCATGATGGTCAGGCCGGTGCAGAGCTTCCTCTTCGCGCATACTCCGGCTGTCGTCGTTTACGACTGTCGATGAGAAATCTGCCGTCTCACTGCCGCTACGGTCCTGACCGGGCAGGAGAGTAGGGCGGCGGCAGCAGTCTGAGCAGGTTTCTTATTGGAAGCCCCCTGCCCGGAATCCCCCTTCAGCCGTCGGCGTTGCTGCCGATGGGACGACCTGACCTGAGGAGACTGAGCGCGATGGCCATCGAAGTTCGCATTCCGACCATCTTGCGTAATTACACCGGCGGCGCCAAGGCCGTCGACGCCGAGGGCGCCACCCTCGAAGAGCTGATCAGCAATCTTGAGTCCGCCCACCCCGGCATCAAGGACCGCCTGGTCGACGAGGGCAGCCTGCGCCGCTTCGTCAACGTCTACCTGAACGACGAGGACGTGCGCTTCCTGGGCGGCCTCGGCACGCCGCTGTCCGACGGTGACACGGTGACCGTGCTTCCTGCCGTCGCCGGCGGATGACATGCGGTTCGAATCACTGATCGACTCGGTCGGCCGCACGCCGCTCGTCGGTCTGCCGCGGCTGTCGCCCTCCGCCGACGTGCGGATCTGGGCCAAGCTCGAAGACCGCAACCCGACCGGGTCGATCAAGGACAGGCCGGCCCTCTGGATGATCGAGGAGGCCGAGAAGGACGGCAGGCTCACTCCGGGCTGCACGATCCTCGAGCCCACCAGCGGCAACACCGGCATCTCGCTCGCCATGTCGGCCAAGCTCAAGGGCTACAAGCTGATCTGCGTGATGCCGGAGAACACCTCGGAGGAGCGCCGCCAGCTGCTGCGCATGTGGGGCGCGGAGATCATCTCCTCGCCGGCCGCGGGCGGCTCCAACGAGGCCGTACGCGTGGCCAAGGAGCTGTCGGCCCAGAATCCCTCCTGGGTGATGCTCTACCAGTACGGAAATCCGGCCAACTGGCGCTCCCACTACGAGACCACCGGTCCGGAGATCCTCGAGGACCTGCCCACCGTCACCCACTTCGTGGCCGGGCTCGGCACGACGGGGACGCTGATGGGAGTCGGCCGGTTCCTGCGCGAGCGGGTGCCGGGCGTGCAGATCGTCGCGGCCGAGCCGCGTTACGGCGAGCTGGTGTACGGGCTCCGCAACGTGGACGAGGGCTTCATCCCCGAGCTCTACGACGAGTCCGTGCTGACCACCCGCTTCTCCGTGGGCTCGGCCGACGCGCTGCGTCGCACGCGTGAGCTGCTCGCCTCCGAGGGCATCTTCGCCGGGGTCTCGACCGGCGCGGCGCTGCACGCGGCGCTGGGGGTGGCCAAGAAGGCGGTCACGGCGGGCGAGCGTGCCGACATCGTGTTCGTGGTGGCCGACGGCGGCTGGAAATACCTGTCCACGGGTGCCTACGAGGGCACTCTGGAGGAGGCCGAAGACCGCCTCGAAGGCCAGCTCTGGGCGTAACCGATAAAAGAAGGGCGGCCGGTCCGTGACCGGCCGCCCTTCTCTTCGGCGTCAGTTGAACAGGACCCGCAGCGAGAACGTCGCCTCGCTGTCGGTCAGGCTGCCGCTCATCCCGACGGCCCGCAGCACCTGCGCGTTGGCCTTGTCGTCGCCCTCCATGGACTTGAGGTAGAGGTTCTCGACCTTGTCCAGGTCCACATAGACCGCGTAGTTGGCGTCATCGGCGTTGGCGATGGCCGTCTGGAACGTCTCCGAGTCGCCGAGCGTGCCTTCCCCGGCCAGCTGCTTGGCGTACTCGTCCGTCGTCGCCACGGTGAAGACGCCGTCGCCCTTGACCTTGGCGATCTGCGGCGCCCCCTGGCCCTGGGAGGTCAGCGCCTGCTGGACCTTGTCGACGATGGCCTGCGCCTTGGCCGGGTCGGTGACGACGCGCACGCCACCCTTGATCTGGTCGCCGTCCAGGCCCTGGCTGTCCACCGCGAGTGTGAAATTCTGGCCGACGACCGTGGCGAGGTCGCCGGGCAGCTGCAGGCCGAGCTGGCTCTGGGCCTGCTCGATGAACTGCTTGATCTCCGTGCCGCCGGTCGCCGCGGCCTGCTTCTGGATCTGGGCCCACTGCTTGGTAACGATCTGGTCGAGGCCGGAGATCGACAGGGCGCCCGCCGTGGTGGCGGGCAGCGTGCCCAGTTCGGCCTTGGGCAGGTCGCCCTCGGGCGTCAGGCCCTTCGCGCCGCGCACGACGCCGGCGAGCTCGACGTACGCGCTGTCGAAGCGCAGCGCGCCGGCGAACCTGGCGTCCTTGATCTGCTCGACGGCGGCGACCTGGTCGGCCGGGATCTCCTTCTTGGCCAGGTCCATGAGCCCGCCCATGTCGGCCCAGAACGACAGCACGCCCTGCTCGCCGATCGCGCCCATGTCGTCGTTGAACTCGGTGTTGTCGGCCAGGCTGGTGTCGCCCTTCGCGAACTTGTCGGCCAGCTGCTGGGTCGAGCTGATCAGCGCGTAGTCCTCGCGGAAGGCGAGGCCGTACTTGTCGCCGTCCATCAGCTTGGCGATGCCGGTCTTGGCCTGCGCCTCGTCCTTGACCTGGATGGCCAGCGCGAAGTCGGGCTCCTCCTTGCCCGAGGGCACGGCGGAGAAGCCGACTCTGCTGCCCAGCCAGGGGTCGACGTCCTTGGCAAAGTCGATCTTGGAGTCGGAGCCCTTGTCGAACGTGTCGAACAGCGCCTTGCGCGGGTCCTCGCCGGTGAAGGTGTCCTTGGTCACCGTGAACTTCCTGGCCAGCTGGAACAGCGCCAGCTTCTGGTTCGCGGCCGGGTCCAGGTCGAGCCGGACGTAGGCGATCGAGTTCGCGGGCAGGACCTCGTTCGGCTGCGTGCCGCCGCCCCCGATGGCTCCCACGGCCCACACCGCGCCGCCGCCGAGCAGGATCACCGCGAGCGCCGCGGCCGCGGCGATGATCCACGTCTTGCGGCCCTTCTTGCCCGGCTCCGCCGGGCCGAAGCCCTCGGGCCCCTGTTGCTGCCAGCCGCCCTGGGCGTACTGGTCGTGCTGCCAGCCCTGCTGCTCCTGTTGCCAACCTTGGCCCTGCTGCCAACCCTGCTGCTCTTGCTGCCAACCTTGCTGCGGCTGCTGTTGCTGCTGCCAGCCGCCTTGTGCCTGCTGCTGGCCGTAGGAGGGCTGCTGGCCGTAAGGGGCGCCGTAGGAAGGCTGCTGCTGCCCTTGGGGCTGCTGAGGGTTGTACGGCTGCTGCTGGCCGTAGGACGCCTGCTGCCCGTACGCCCCCTGCTGCCCGTAAGGCTGCTGGTAGGGCTGCTGCGGCGGGTACGGCTGGCCCGAAGTCGGCGGAGTCGCCGAGGGGTTGTACGCCGTGGTCCGGTCAGGATCCTGGCCGTAGGGGGGATTATTCGCAGACATCACTCAACTCACAATGGGGACTTTAGACCTCAAAGAAGTTAGCTGATGTTGCTAGAGCGGCGCTTGCAATGTACTGAAGTGAGATTTCAGACCCGGGTGAGCTCCTTTCTCAGCGCGCTGATGTGGACCTCGCCGCCGCCGTACTCCGCGATGCACTCCCACGGCACAAACGTGCAGCACGCATAGGCCAGGCGGGACAAAATCCGGGAGAGCCATTCAGGGCGATCGTCGCGTTCGCGGGTGAGGCCCAGCAGCAGCGGTGCGCGCAGGCTCGAGACGACGAGTCCGTAGACGGTGTGGCTCTGTTGCAGCTCCCCCTTGTGCTTGACCACTCGGATGTCCACGACATGGCCGACCCACACCCCATTGGAGTCCCAAACGGACTGACCGATGAGTTCGGTGACACTCGACATGATCGAACTTTCTCAGCCTAATCACGTTTTCGCAGGTAGGCGCGCTGATAGCGGGATGCACTAGAGTATGGCTCCAGAATAGTGTTCTGGATTTGAGGCGGGCGTGGATGACCAAGTTCGACGAGGCGACGCAGGCGATCAAGGTCGATGAGGGCATGTACGACGTTTGTCTCGATCCCGGATACGCCATCGGCGGCCCGCTCAACGGCGGTTACCTGATGGCCGTGATACTCCGCGCGGCGGTGGACGCCTCTCCGTTCGAGCACCCGGTGAGCACGACCGCGCAGTTCCTGAAAGCACCGGTCGCCGGCCCCGCGCAGGTCAGGATCGAGCCGCTCAAGGCGGGCAGGACGGCCGCGTTCGCCAGGGCCACGCTTGTGCAGGACGGTATGGCGCACATCGAGGGCCTGATCACGACGGCCACATTGAACGGGGCCGAGCCGGTCTTCGAGGAGCCGGCGGACGACATGCCGGGCCGCGAGGAGTGCGTCAAGCTCCCCGACCCCAAGCCGGAGTCGGGCATGACCCTGAACGCCCAGATGGAGCTGCTCTTCGACCCGCCCACGATCGGCTGGCTGAAGGGCGAGCCGACCGGCAGGCCGGAGTCGCGGGCGTACTTCAGGATGGCCGAGCCCCAGGATCCCGACCCGTACGTGCTGGCGCTGGCCGTCGACGCGCTGCCGCCCGTGGTGTTCTCCGCGGGCGCGCGGGGCTGGGCGCCGACCGTGGAGCTCACCTGGCACCTGCGCGCGCTGCCCGCGCCCGGCTGGCTCACGCTGCTCGGCAGCGGCCGGCTGATCTTGGACGGCTGGTTCGACGAGGAGGTCGAGGTACGCGACTCCGCGGGTCGCCTCGTCGCCCAGTCGCGCCAGCTGGCCCGGGTCGGAAGAGGCTGACAACTACGAATGTGAGGATTCTTACGCAGAGTTGATCGCGCAGGTCGCCTACCCTCTAGAGCGTGCCGGACACGAGTATTGGGATCTTCGACAGCGGGGTCGGCGGCCTGACGGTCGCTCGCGCGATCATCGACCAGTTGCCTCACGAGTCCATTACGTACGTGGCCGACACGGCCCGCCAGCCGTACGGGCCGAAACGCATCGCGGAGGTCCGCGCCTACGCCCTTGAGGTGATGGACCACCTCGTCGAGCACGGCGTCAAGATGCTCGTGATCGCGTGCAACAGCGCCAGCGCGGCAGTGCTGCGCGACGCGCGTGAGCGCTACGACGTGCCGGTCATCGAGGTGATCCAGCCCGCCACCAGACGCGCGGTGCGAGCCACCCGCACCGGCAAAGTCGGCGTGATCGCCACCAGGGCCACCATCGACTCCATGGCCTATCACGACGCCTTCACTGCGGCGCCCGACGTACAGCTCACCGGCGTGGCCGCCCCACGCCTGGTGGAGTACGTCGAACGAGGGGAGACGATGAGCGACGAGCTCATCAAGGTCGTGCGCGAATACCTGGAGCCCATCAGGGCCGCGGGGTGCGACACCCTCATCCTCGGCTGCACCCACTACCCGCTGCTCACCGGCGCGATCTCCTACGTCGTGGGCGACGGGGTCACGCTGGTCTCCAGCGCCGAGGAGACGGCCAAGGACGTCTACCGGATCCTGCACGACCGCGATCTGGCGGCGGGAGGCGAGGCCACCCCCCGGCACCGCTTCCGCGCCACCGGCGACTCCCTGCTCTTCGCCCGGCTCGGGCGGCGTTTCCTGGGCCCGGAGATCGATGTGGTCGAAGTCGCACCAGTGGGGGGTACTACCTTTAACGGCCGCGACGCGGAAAAGGAGCCCACATGAAGGTGACCATCGTCGGATGCTCGGGCAGCTTCCCCGGGCCCGACAGCCCCGCGTCCTGCTACCTCCTCGAGGCGGACGGGTTCAGGATGTTGCTCGACTTCGGCAGCGGGTCGCTCGGTGCGCTCCAACGCCACATCGGCCTGTATGGCGTGGACGCCATCTGCCTGTCCCATCTGCACGCCGACCACTGTCTCGACATGTGCGGCTATCACGTGGCCCGCACATACGGGCCCGCGGCGCCGTACCCTCTGGTGCCCGTCTACGCGCCCGCCGACGCGCCGCGCCGGCTCTCGGCCGCGTACGGCATGCCGGAGGAGCCGGGCATGGAGACCGCCTTCGAGTTCGTGCCGCTGGCCCCGGGCTCCTTCGAGATCGGGCCGTTCACGCTGACCGCGGGGCTGGTCAACCACCCCGTCGAGGCGTACGGCTTCCGCGTGTCCGACGGCGGCAGGTGCGTGGTCTACTCCGGCGACACCGGCGAGTCCAGCGAGCTGGTGAAGCTGGCCGCGGGCGCCGACCTGATGCTGTGCGAGGCGTCGTTCGTCGAGCGCCCCGACCTGCCTCCCGACCTGCACCTGACCGGCCGCCAGGCGGCCGAGCACGCCGCCAAGGCCGGCGTCGGCCGCCTTGTGCTCACCCACCTCGTCCCGTGGAACGACCAGAGGACCGTGCTCGAGCAGGCGGCGGGAGGAGGCTTCGCGGGCCCCCTCGAGCTGGCCCGCAGCGGCGCGGTCTACGACCTGGCCTGAACCTCGTTGAAGTCACGCATGCGGGGGAGCGGCGAGAACAGCAGCGGAAGGAACGCCAGCAGCCTGCCCGCCATGAAGACCCACAGGGCCTCCCGCACGCCGATCTGCTGGGCGACGAGCCCTCCGAGCAGCGCGCCTAGCGGCATGATGCCCCAGACCATGAATCTCACCGACGCGTTGACGCGGCCGAGCAGGTGCTCGGGGGTCACGGTCTGCCGGTAGGTGATCTGGCCGACGTTCATCAGTGTCGCGCTCCACGAGAGCGCCATCGAGGTGATCGCGAAGCACACCACCCGCCAGTCGGCCTGCGTCATCGGCATCAGCAGGCCGAAGGGGGAGGCCACGCTGACGGCCAGCCAGGTCATCCTGGCTATGCCGTACCGCCTGGACAGCCAGCCGGCGGTCAAACCGCCTATCAGGCCGCCGACGCCGCCGGACATGAGTAGCAGGCCGACGACGCCGGGGGCCAGCTCGACCTCGTCGGCCAGGAATAAGACCGACAGGCCGAGCACGGCGCTGACGCACAGGTTGACGGCCGCCGTGGAGGCCACGAACATGCGCATCAGCCGGTCCTGCCACACGTACGCGAGACCCTCGCGGATGCCGCGCAACAGCGAGGTGTGCTCGGTGAGCGCGGGGGGCTTGTCGGGCACCTTGATCGAGCCGAGGAAGAGCACCGAGCCGAGCGAGCCGAGCGCGGTGGCGATCAGCGTCCACGGCGCCCCGAGCAGCTGCACCAGCGCGCCCCCGATGCCCGGCCCGGCCAGGAACGCGCCCGAGCGGACGACCTCGAGCTTCGAGTTGCCGTCGCTGAGCTGCCCCGTGCCGACCAGCTCCGGCAGGTACGTCTGGTCGGCCACGTCGTTGAAGACCTGGCTCCCACCCGCCAGCAGTGCGACCACGAACATCATGCCGATCGACAGCAGCCCCAGCTGGGCCGCCAGCGGGATGCTGCCGAGCAGCAGGAACCTGGCCAGGTCGGTGACCATCATCACGCGGCGCTTGCGCATCCGGTCGACCCATACCCCCGCCGGCAGGCCGATCAGCAGGAACGCCGTCGTCTGCAGCGCTGACAGCACACCGACCTCAGCCGGACCGGCGTGCAGCGCGAACACGGCCACCAGCGGGAGCGCAACACGTGAGATATTCGCCCCAAGTTCGTCCGCGACATGCGAACTGAGGAACCGGAGGAAGTCAGGGTTTCGCAACACCCCCGTTGTCATTGCGTAAGGATCCATGTGGCGGACACATTTGGTCAAGAGTGTCGTGGCACGGAGATAGGGTGATCTGCATGTCCAGACAGGATGGCCGCAACCCTGACCAGCTACGCAGCATCACCATCACCAGGCATTGGCTGGCTCATGCCGAAGGTTCGGTGCTGGTCGAATTCGGCAACACGCGGGTATTGTGCGCCGCCTCGGTCCAGGACAGCGTGCCCCGGTGGCGCAGAGGCAGCGGCCAGGGCTGGGTTACGGCCGAATACGCCATGTTGCCCAGGGCGACCAATACTCGTAACGATCGCGAATCGGTCCGCGGCAAAATCGGCGGCAGGACCCACGAGATTTCCCGGCTGATCGGGCGTTCGCTGCGGGCCTGCGTCGACTACAAGGCGCTGGGGGAAAACTCCATCCTGCTCGACTGCGACGTGCTGCAGGCCGACGGCGGCACAAGGACCGCCGCGATCACCGGCGCCTACGTCGCCCTCGCGGACGCGATCTCCTGGATGCGCGAGCGCCGGATGTGCCCGGGCGACCCGCTGATCGGCTCGGTCGCGGCCGTCTCCGTCGGGGTGGTCGGCTCGGTGCCGATGCTCGACCTCTGCTACACGGAGGACGTGGCCGCGGAGACCGACATGAACGTCGTGCTGACCGGAGAGGGCAGCTTCGTCGAGGTGCAGGGCACCGCCGAGGGCGCCCCGTTCGACCGCGCGGCGCTCGACCAGCTCCTCGACCTGGCCGTGACCGGCTGCGAGGAGCTCACGCTGATCCAGCAGGAGGCTCTGAGCTCATGAAGATCGTGCTGGCCACCCGCAACGCGGGCAAGATCGCGGAGCTGCGCCGCATCCTGGCCGGCTTCGACATCGTGGGGCTCGAGGAGTTCCCCTCGATCGGCGAGGTCGCCGAGACCGGGCTCACCTTCGAGGAGAACGCACTGCTCAAGGCGCACGCCGTCGCCCAGGGCTCGGGGCTGCCCGCGGTCGCGGACGACTCGGGGCTCTGCGTCGACGTGCTGGGCGGCATGCCGGGCGTCTTCTCCGCCCGCTGGTCGGGGCGGCACGGCGACGACCAGGCCAACCTGGACCTGGTTCTGGCGCAGCTGTCCGACGTGCCCGCCGACAGGCTGACCGCCCAGTTCGCCTGCGCCGCCGCGCTGGCGCTGCCCTCGGGGGAGAGCCGGGTCGTCGAGGGCCTGCTGCCGGGCCACCTGGTCGCCTCGCCGCGCGGGTCCAACGGGTTCGGCTACGACCCGATCTTCGTGCCCGACGGTGACGAGCGCACGACGGCTGAGCTGTCGCCGGAAGAGAAGGACGCGATCAGCCACCGGGGGCGGGCCTTCCGCGCGCTGGCGCCCCTCGTGCGAGAGCTGCTCAGCTCGTAACCATCGCGTAAGAACCCCGTGGTGCCGGGCGGCGTAGCGTCGAGTTGTGCAGAGGAATTCGGTGGCGCCCGCCTGGGCCGGGGCCCTGGTGGGGCTGGTGTCCGGGGGCGTGGCCCTCGGAGTGGCCCAACTCGTGGCCGCGCTCGTCGGGCCGGAGACGTTCCCCGTCGTGGCCGTGGGGGATGTGGCAGTCGATCTGTCGCCTGCTCCTTTGAAGGAGTTCGCGATCACGACGTTCGGCGAGAACGACAAATCGGTCCTGGTCGGGGGCGTCCTGGTGGTGCTCGCCGCCGTCGCGGCCCTTATCGGGGTGCTGTCCCTGCGACGGCTCGCCTACGGCTTCGCGGGGCTGGCCGCGTTCGGCGCGGTCGGCGCCATCGCGGTGCTCACCCGCCCCGACGCCGGGGTCCTGGACGTGCTGCCGACCGTGATCGGGGTGGCCGTCGGCGCGTGGACGCTCTCCTGGCTGGTACGGCGGGCGACGGGCGAACGCCGCACCGCCGCGTCGAGTGGCGCGGCGCCCACCGTCGCTGGGCCGAGCGACGCGGGGTCCGAGGGTGCCGCCGACGTGGAGCGGCCCGTCGTGATGCGGGCAGGGGATGACCTGCGGGCCTTCGACAGGCGGCGGCTGCTGACCGGCGCCGCCGGTGGGGTGGTGGTCGCGGGAGCGGCCGCCGTGCTGGGGCGGCAGCTCGGCGGGCGGCAGGTGGTGGACGCCGCGCGGGTGGGCGTGGCGCTGCCCAAGCCCGTGACGCCTGCCAAGCCCATTCCGGCCGGCGCCGACCTCCACATCAAGGGCCTCTCGTCATTCATCACGAGAAACCAGGACTTCTACAGGGTGGACACCGCGCTCATCGTCCCCCAGGTGGACCCCCGCGACTGGAAGCTGCGCATCCACGGCATGGTCGACCGGCCGGTGGAGCTCACGTACGCGGAACTGCTCGGCATGCCGCTCACCGAGGCGGACGTCACGCTCACCTGCGTCTCCAACGAGGTCGGCGGCCCGTACGCCGGCAACGCCCGCTGGCTGGGCGTCCGCATGGCCGAGGTGCTGCGTAAGGCCGGGCTCCAGTCCGGCGCCGACATGCTCCTGTCCACCTCGGCCGACGGCTTCACCTGCGGCACCCCGGTCGACGTGGTCATGGACGGCCGCGAGGCGCTGTTCGCGATCGCGATGAACGGCGAGGCCCTCCCCGTGGACCACGGTTTCCCCGTGCGCCAGGTGGTGCCCGGTCTGTACGGGTACGTGTCGGCCACCAAGTGGGTCGTGGACCTCAAGGTGACCAGGTTCGACCAGGACGAGGCGTACTGGACGCCGCGCGGCTGGGCAGCCAAGGGCCCCATCAAGACCCAGTCGCGGATCGACGTGCCCAATTCGGGCGATTCCCTGAAGGCGGGGCGCACCACGATCGCCGGAGTGGCGTGGGCGCAGCACACCGGGGTGGACGCCGTGGAGGTGCGGGTCGATCGCGGGGAGTGGCGGCAGGCGAGGCTGGCCGAGGTGCCCGGGCCCGACACCTGGCGGCAGTGGTCGATCGACTGGGACGCCGCTCCCGGGCGGCACACGATCGAGGTGCGGGCGACCGACGCCGCCGGGCGCACCCAGACCGAGCAGGAGGCCCCGCCCGCGCCGGACGGCGCGACCGGCTGGCACACCATCACGGTGCAGGTGGCCTAAGCCCCACTTGTCCCTGTTTCCGCAGGTACGGCGGGTGGTTCTTGCGGAGAATCTTGCCGACTTCCCCTCCCTGTCACGGAGACGCCTCTACCATCGGTCGTCAAGCATGACAGGAGGCAGGCCGTGTTCCGCGAGCGCAAGCCGAGCGTCCGAGACGGGCAGTACAACCCCCTGGTGGCAGAGGGGGCGCGGTGGCTCGACTACGAGCGCGCCGCCGAGACCGATGCCGTCACGGACGACTCCTTCCCGGAGGGCCCGGCCACCTCAGAGCCCGGCGATCCTCTGTCCGATGGTCTTCTGCGCGACGGAGATCTCCGAGCCGACCGCCTCGACGCCGATCAGGGGGACTGGTTCGACTGGCCGTACCGGCCGCCCAGGCTCGCCGACTCCAGGCCGTACGGGGTGCCGGGCGGGCTCGCGCAGCCCGACCCGCAAGTTGAGCGGGACCTCGCCGAGGCGCTGCGGCCCGGCGACCGCTTTCCCGACCCGCGCGGCACCTGGGTGCGGCTGGTCAACGGCGGCGGGGCCGCCGACGACCCGTTCAGGGCCTCCAACGCCGCCGACTGCGCGCTCGCCGTGCTGTCCACCTGGCACGGCGAGCCAGCAGCGGCCGCACCCAGATTTCCCGAGTACGACGGGATCGGCCGGCCGCTGCTGACCGGCGAGCAGGGCAGCCTGGCCAGGATCGAACGGTGGGTGGGCCATCGCTTCCAGTACGCGGGGCAGGGGCGGCACGCCTACCCGATGATCGCGCGGCGGCTGCTCGACGCCGGCCACGGGGCGAGCGCCGTCATCGTGGTGCGGTGGCCCGGCGGCGGCTCCCACGCCTGGAACGCGGTCAACGCCGACGGCGAGGTGATCTGGATCGACGCTCAGCGGGGGCACATGTCCGTTGAGCCGCCGTACACGACGGTGACCGGCGTCTTCTGCGTGATACTCGACCGGCGGGGGCGGCCGCGATGAACCTGGATCAGGCCCGGGCGATAGCCGAGGAGTACTTCAACGGGGTGCGGCCGTACGACGAGGCCGTGCCGGTGGGGGTGTACGGGTTCCATGACGGTTATGTCGCCTGGATGCGTGATCTCGATCTCGACGACCCGGCGAGCCTGCCGGAGACGATCGGAGGCGGGTGCATCGTGATCGACCGCGCCACGGGCGAGGTGGTGATCCGGCCGCTCCTCGACCCCGAGACGGTCGCCGACCTCTGGCCCGGCCGCACGCCCCGCTGATGTCCCGCGTGGGAAGGCCGGGCGCCGCCCCCATGAGACGCCCGACCAACTTCGCTCCCTCTTTCCGTGTTTTTCGCTTTTATTCGGCTACAGGGCCTTTCGTCCGGATCAGCCGGTGGCGAGGGAGCCGACGATCGAAGCACGGGCCGCACGGCGGGCCGGGAGCACGGCGGCCAGCATTCCGGCCACCCCCGACAGCACCACGAAGAGCGCGATCTGACCGACGGGCGCGGAGAAGACAGCGCCGTCCAGCATCGCCCTGATGGCGGCCCACCCGAAGGCGCCCCCGAGCACGACGCCCACCAATGCCCCGATCAGCCCGAGCACGAGCGCCTCGATCGACAACATCCGCCGCAGCTGGGCCCTGGTCAGGCCCAGGGCCCGCAGCAGCGCCGACTCCCTGGTCCGTTCGTGGACCGACAGGGAGAGCGTGTTCGCGATGCCCAGCAGCGAGATCAGGATCGCCAGCCCCAGCAGCCCAGTGATGATCATGAGCAGCATGTCCAGCGTCTCGTCGAACTGGCCGCGTACCTCCGTCGAGCTCGTCACCCGCACCGTGGGATAGGCCGCGACGGCGGCGTCGACCACCTTGCGGGCCCGCTCGGGCGGCACGCCGTCCCTGATGTCGATCAGGACGCGGGAGTCGGGCACGGCCTCGAAGTACGTGTCGAACGCCGTCTCCGCGACCGTGACCGGCGGCAGCGACGACTGGGTCCCGTCGAGCAGCGCGACCACCTTCAGGGAGACGGTTCCGGCCTTCCGCGTCTTGAGCGATATCGACTCGCCGAGCCGTATACCGAGGTTGCCGGCCACCGCCGCCTGCCCGGGGCCGAAGCCCTTCATGGAGCCGGTGGTGACGTACGGGTCGATCGGGCCGCTGAACGTGCCGACGTCGAGCCGCCTGCCCGCGACCGTGGCCTTGGCCTCCCGGATCTGCGCCACGGACGCCAGCTCGGGCCTGCCGCGCAACTCCGACGCCACGGACCTGGGGATGACCGAGTCGCGTTCCTGACTGGCCAGCAGGTAGTCGATCGGGAACTGGTCGTCGAGCTTGGCCGTCATCGTCAGCCTGGTGGACGCGGTGACCACGGAGATCAGCGTCATGAGCGTCACACCGATGGTCAGCGCGATGGTGGTGGTCGCGGCCCGCCTCGGGTTGCGGCCCGAGTTGTCCACCGCCAGCCGCCCCGGCACCCCGAACAGCTTGCCCGGGATCCATCCGACCAGCGCGCTCATTGGCTTGACCAGCACCGGGCCCAGGATCAATACCCCGAGGAACGTCAGTGCGCCCCCGGCCATCACGACCAAGAGCGAGACCTGCTCGCCGGGCTGGAGCACGAACGCGCCCACAGACGTGGTGGCGAGGCCCGCCACCAGGAAGAGCGCGGCGAACAGGCCCCGCAGCAGGCCGGCACGGAACGTCTGCTCCTCGACCTGACTGCGCAGCGCGGCGATCGGCGCGACCCTGGTGGCCGAGCTGGCGGGCAGCAGCGCCGCGCACACCGTGACCACCACGCCGACGGCCAGGCCGGCCGCGATCGTGGCAGGGGTGAGCGTGACGGCCGCGTCCGTGGGCAGCGGAGCGTCGAGCGCGCCCAGGACGGTCAGTGTGAGCGAGGCCAGGCCGTACCCGATGGCCAGGCCGAGCGCGGCGGCGAGAGCGCCGACCACGGCGGACTCCAGCAGGATCGAACCGAACACCTGCCCGCGCGTGGCGCCGATGCACCGCAGCAGCGCCATCTCCCTGGTGCGCTGGGCGACGAGGATGTTGAAGGTGTTGTAGATGACCAGCGCGGCCACCATCATCGCCACGACGCCGAACATCAGCAGGCCCAGCGTGAGCGTGCGGGTCTCCACCCCCGCCGCCCTGGCCAGGTCGTCGGCCAGTTCGCCGCCGGTCTTGACCACATACGTGCCGCCGACCGCCGCCGCGACGGTCTGCTTCAGCCCGGGAGCCGTGCCCGCGACGTCGATCTCGCGGTAGCCCTTCGCGCCGCTCATCCGCTGCGCGGTGGCCGCGGTGAAGCCGACCGCTCCGGTGTAGGAGAGCTCCTGGTCCACGCCAGGGTCGAGCAGGCCGACGAGCTTGAACTGGTGTCGGCGCTGCCGGTCGTCGAGCACTGTGATCGTGTCGCCGACCTGGAAGCCCTGGGCCTTGGCGGTGTTCTTGTCGAGCACGGCGGCCTGGTCGTCGGTTCCGGGACCGGTGCCGGAGACGATGTCGGTGCGGTCGAGCGGGCCCCGGACGATGGACAGGGCGGTGGTGGGGGCGTTCCCGGCGGTCTTGCCGTCCTTGCCGAGCACGGGCGCGGAGGCGCGGATCAGGCCCTGCGCCTCGGTCACGCCGTCCAGCGCGCGTATCTGCTCAAGGACCCGCTCGGGCAGCACGGCGTCCGGCCCCTTGGGCAGCACGGCCACGTCCACCTTGGCCGCGTCGGCCGTGACCCGCTGCGCGAACCCGGCCTGCACGGTGTCGTTCAGCACGAACGTGCCCGCGATGAACCCCACGCCGAGCATGATCGCCAGCGAGGTGAGCAGCAGCCTGAGCTTGTGCGCGCGCAGCCCGGCCAGTGCCGACTTCAGCACCTCACGCCTCCAGCTTCACGAGCGTGTCCAGCACGGACTGCGGCGTCGGCGCGGTGATCTCGGTGACCAGCTCGCCGTCGCGCAGGAACACAACACGGTCGGCGTACGAGGCGGCCACCGGGTCGTGCGTGACCATGACGATGGTCTGGCCCAGCTCGCGTACGGAGGTGCGCAGGAAGGACAGGACCTCCGCGCCGCTGCGGGAGTCGAGGTTGCCCGTCGGCTCGTCGGCGAAGATCACCTGAGGCTTGCTGATCAGCGCCCTGGCCACGGCCACACGCTGCTGCTGGCCGCCGGACAGCTCGGCCGGCTTGTGCGAGAGCCGGTCCTTCAGCCCCACGGTCTCGATGACCCGGTCGAACAGCGGCTGGTCCGCCTGGCGGGCGGCGATGTCCAGCGGCAGGCGGATGTTCTGCTCGGCGGTGAGCGTGGGCAGCAGGTTGAACGCCTGGAAGACGAATCCGATCCGCTCGCGCCGCAGCAGCGTGAGCTGCCGGTCGCTCAGCCCGGTCAGCTCCACGTCGCCGATGTGCACGGTGCCCGACGTGGCGGCGTCGAGCCCGGCCAGGCAGTGCATCAGCGTGGACTTGCCCGAGCCCGACGGGCCCATGATGGCGGTGAACGCCCCCGTGGCGAAGGACACGTCCACCGCGCGAAGGGCGTGTACTTGGGCGTCGCCCTGGCCGTACACCTTGGTGAGATCTCTGGCCACCACCGCGGGCGGGGCTTGGGTGAGCGTCACATTCATGCGCTTCACGCTAGGAGTGGAAAGTTCAGGATTTATGGGCCCTGTGGATGGACTTTGTGTAGGCCTCCAGATGACCCCGGTCAGACTTTCGGCCGATGTGACGGCACGATCAGCCCGGCCTCGTACGCGTACACCACCACCTGCGCCCGGTCCCGCAGCCCCAGCTTGGCCAGGACCCGCCCAAGATGCGTCTTCACCGTCGCCTCCGCCACCTCAAGGCGGCCCGCGATCTCGGCGTTGGACAGGCCGCGCGCCACCATGAGCAGCACCTCGCGCTCGCGCGGCGTCAGGTCGGCCCCAGGCACCGGCTCGTCCGTCGGCAGGTGCGTGGCGAACCTGTCCAGCATCCGCCGTAAGGTGCTCGGCGACACCACCGCGTCGCCCGCGTGCACGATCCTGATCGCGCTGACCAGGTCGGCCGTGGGCACGTCCTTCAGCAGGAACCCGGCCGCGCCCGCCTTGACCGCCGCGAACGCGTACTCGTCGAGGTCGAACGTGGTCAGGATCAGCACCTTCGGCCCGTTGATGCGCTTGGTGGCCTCGACGCCGTCCATGTTCGGCATGCGCACGTCCATGAGCACGACGTCCACCTCGGTGGTCTCGAGCCTCTCCAGCGCTGAGAGCCCGTCTCCGGCCTCCGCCACCACCTCGATGTCCGGCTGGGCCGAGAGCACCATCCTGAACCCGGCCCGCAACAGCTGCTGGTCGTCGACGAGCATCACGCGAATCACCCGGTCGCCTCCTCTACGCCGCGTTGACCACGGGCAGCCTGGCCAGCACCTCGAAGCCGCCGCCCTGCCGGGGACCCGCCGAGACGGCGCCGCCGTACATGCCGGCCCGCTCGCGCATGCCGATCAGGCCGTGGCCGTCAGAACTACTGGGCGCGGCCGCGCCCCTGCCGTCGTCGGTCACGCGTACGACCAGCTCTGGGCCGCTGTAGTCGATCTCCACGACCGCCTGCACGCCGGGGCCGCCGTGCTTGAGCGCGTTCGTCAGCGCCTCCTGGACGATGCGGTAGACCGCGAGCTGCTGGCCCTCGGGCAGCTCCCGCGGGACCCCGCCGACCTCCAGCCGGGCGGGCACGGCCGAGCCGCGCACCAGCTCACCGAGCTGTCCGAGGCCGGGCTGCGGGGTGTAGTCGATGATCGTCGCCTCGTCCTCGCGCAGAACGCCGACCAGCCTGCGCATCTCGGCGAGGGCCGCGCGGCCCGTCTTGGAGATGGCCCTGACGGCCAGGCGGGCCTGCTCGGGATCGGTGTCGAGGGCGTAGCCCGCGCCGTCGGCCTGCACCACCATCACGCTGACGTTGTGTGCCACGACGTCGTGCAGCTCCCTGGCGATCCTGGCGCGCTCGGCCGCCGCCGCCATCCTGGCCTGCTGGTCGCGCTCACGCTCGGCCCGCTCGGCGCGCTCCTCCAGCCCTTCGAGGTATCGCCTGCGCGTGTTGGCGTACAGGCCGGTCAGCCAGATCGTCACCACGAAGATCGAGCCGCCGAAGAACATGCCGAACGTGGGCGTGTCCCAGTTGACCAGCGCCAGGAACACTCCCAGCTCGGCCACCAGGCACGCGGCCAGCGCCCAGCGGAACGAGCATCCGTAGGCGACCGCCCAGAGCGCGATCAGCACCGCGAGGTTGGCGGGCAGCGGATCGGCGTGCGCCAGCCACTGGCCGAAGCTGACCAGCGAGATGAGGGCGAACGAGGCGACCGGCCGGTCGCGCCAGAGCAGCGGCAGCAGCAGCGCCGCGGACAGGCCCAGGTATCCGGCCACGCCGAGGTACGTGCCGCCAGCCGACGGCTGAATGGTGGCGTACGGGACCGCCAGGAGCGCGCACAGCGCGGCGAGCGGCGCCACCCGGAGGGCGCCCGCCAGCTTGTCATGGCGCCTCGACCACGCCCGTACCTTGCCGAACACACCCTCACGATATGTACCTCCATCTGACCGTTGTTCCATCTGGAGGTGGAAGTGCGACTACGACCCAGGTCTTACACGACGCGGGGCTGGCCCGGGTCTTACGCCGGGCTTACGGTGATTTGGGCATCATGATTTCTGGGAGCGCCCCTCTTGCGGGCGAGTAAAGGGAGATCGTGATGGCGGATCATGATCGCGAAGCTGGGTCGCGCGGTGAAGAGGAAGCACCGCGCGACCCTGCCCCCGCGGAGGAGACCGAGGAACTGCACCAGCCCGGAGCGGAGGGGCGGAGCAGGCTGAGGTACGGCGAGGCCCCACCGGGGCCCGGCTTCGCGCCCACCATGCCCTTGGCGTCGCCTTCGCGTCCGGAGTCCTACCGGGACTTCTTCCGGCAGAAGCAGGCCCAGGTCCTCGGCGCCGGACTGATCGGCCTCGTACTCGGCGGCCTGCTCGGCGGGGGTGCCGTGGCCGCGGTCAGCGGCCTCACGCACCGGGACGAGATGCGCGGGGGGGTGTTCTGGGAACCGGGCTTCAGGCACGAGCGTTACCTGGTGCCCGCACCCGGCGCGGTCTGCGACCGGGGGCCGGACGGCATCCGGTGCGACAACGTGGCGCCCCCGGCACCTGCCGCCCCTGTCGCCCCGAGCTTCAGCGTGGCGCCCGCCCCCGTGCCGACCAGCACCGGCTAGCCGAGCTAGCGGCGGACGTGCAGGCGGACGACGGTGCCCGCGTCGTCGTTGCGGATCTCCCGGCGGATCCTGCCGACGATCTCCTGGTCCAGCTTGCTCACCACCGCGCCCACATCCGCGGACGCCGGGCAGGTGAGGCCGATGCGCAGGCTGTGCTCGCCGACCCGTACCTGTGCCCTGCCCAGCCCCTCCACGTTCTTCAGCCCGACGAACAGCATGGCGGTGCCCGTGCCGTTCTGCGCGCCGCGGCGGCCCCAGCCGAGGCTGAGCAGCAGCCAGCGGAGCGAGAGCAGGGCCAGCAGCACCAGGCTCAGGGCCAGTGCCCACAGGGTCCAGGGCTCGTCGAGCGCTTTTCGGGTCTGGGCAGAGAGGACCTTCGCAGTGGCCGGCAGGTCGAAGAAGCGGCCGTGGCCGCGGAGCCAGGCGTAGGTGCCCAGGCCGAGCAGCGTCCCGCCCACGATGGCCAGGCCCGTGCGGTTGCCCGTGTACTGCCGCATCTACCGCCCCTTCCTGCGTAGCCGGACCACGACCTCGCCCGTGCCCAGCGTGCCCACGCCCGCCAGTCGGTCTCCCACCGCCGTGCCGATCTGCCTGAGCATGACACCCGAGCTCTCCGACTGCGTCACGATCGTGACCTCGATGGTGCGGCGGCGCAGCCGTACCCGGGCCTTGTCCACCCCCGCCACCTGCTGGGCGGCCGCGCGTAGCGTGCGGCGCAGGCCCGCGCGGGTGATGCCGATGACGATCAGCGGGTCGGACGTCTCCACGGGCACCAGCCCGGAGCGACCCGGCACTAGTGCCAGGAGCAGCATCAGAGTGCCCGCCCCCGCCGCGACCAGGGCGGCGGTGGACAGCTCCGGCCAGGTGGTCTTGACCGCGAGGTCCATGAACTTGTTCGCGGAGACCCAGCCGAGCGGGTGGCCGATCAGTCCCGACACCACTTCGGCCGCCGTCGCCCCCAACCCGGCGGCCAGCGCGAGCGCGACGAAGGCTCCAGGGAGGGTACGCGCCGGCCTGAGCGCCCTTCTCGCTCTGCGCAGCCCGGTTTGCCGCGTCGTGAC